>CAYJHA010000061.1:0-12635 GCA_964369785.1 uncultured Bacteroides sp. | reverse complement strand
CCGTGGACCGACCGGTTATGAGCCGGGAGCTCTAACCAACTGAGCTACAGCCCCATACGACAAATGATATTATACACTAATTCCAATAAAAACACAAGTCTTTTTTTTGCTTTTTTTAAAAAAAGTTGCTCTTTTATAAAAAACACAATGTTTAGCTAAGCTTAAACCACAAACCCACCGTTAACACCCAAAACTTGCCCTGTTAAAAAATCAGCTCTGCTTGATAGTAAAAAATCAACAGCATTTGCCACGTCTTTAGGTGTACCTATTCGCCCAAGTGGCGTTTCGTCTGTCAGTGCATATAATTCTTCACTTGATAAGCGCCTTATCATTGGCGTTTCAATTACACCTGGCGCAACACAGTTTACGTTTATTCCGCTAGGCCCCACCTCTTTTGCAAGTGCTTTTGTCATGCCTATAATAGCTGCCTTAGCCGCAGAGTATGCCACCTCACAAGAAGCGCCTACCTGCCCCCACATAGACGAAACATTCACAATATTACCGCTTTTTTCAAGTATCATTTGCGGCAAAACATGCTTTGCGCACAAAAAAGCACCGCTTACATGAACGGCAAAAAGCTCGTCCCACTCCACTTTTGTAGTGTGCGTTAGCAAATTAAACTGTGCCGTGCCTGCGTTATTTACAAGTGCGTGTACGCCGCCAAATGTACTTGTAACGTTTTGCACCAATTCTTGCACACTCTGCTCACTTCTCACGTCCACAAAAAAAGGCACCGCCTTTTGCCGATGTTCTTTTTCTTTGCATTCACATTGAACGTTATTAACCTCTTCGCACAGCTCTCTTGCCGCTTTCTCGTTTTTATTGTAGCAAACAGCAACATTGTAGCCGCTTTTTATTAGCACACGTGCACACTGCGCCCCAATGCCGGATGAAGCACCTGTAACAATGACAGTTTTAATCATTCTTTTTATCTCCGTTTTTCTTCTTAACACGTTTCTTTTTTTCACGCAAGCTTACAAAAAAGCTTTGCAATATTTGCGCACATTCGCTTTGTAAAACACCGCTTAAAACCTCAGGTTTGTGGTTAAACGGAAGCTCAAACATATTTATAACGCTCTCACAACAGCCTGCCTTTTTGTCTGTTGTGCCGTAAACAACACGCTTTATGCGGCTGTTTACTATTGCGCCGGCACACATGGGGCAAGGTTCCAGCGTCACGTACAAATCACATTCCCATAGGCGCCAGCCGCCAAGTTTTTTGCACGCTTTTTTTATTGCAATAAGCTCTGCATGGTTAACTGCATTTTTCTTTGTTTCGCGTGTGTTATACGCCCTTGCAACAATTTTGCCATTTCGCACAACAACCGCACCAACGGGAACTTCGCCTTTATCGCACGCTTTTTGCGCTTGTTTTAATGCGGCACGCATGAATTTTTCGTCCTGCATAATTTACCTCATTAGCATTATTTATAGTGTAGAGATATGTAATTAATCACACTAAAAGCATTAACATAATCATAATTATCGCCATAACATTATACTAAAACTTCTCGCTTCGTTTTTACCATTTTTACTTCACTATTATACACTTGCACAAAAAAATACACAAGTACTACACTACATTTTTCATGTGCTACGCAGTTTTTTTGCATTTTCATTGACATTTTCGCGAAAAATATGTATTATAGTATACGTATTATTTTTTTATAAAAAGGAGAAATTCACAATGGACCCCGATGGTCTTGACATTTTAATATTAGCGGCAAGCGGCGTATTGGCGCTTGTTTTAGCATGGTGTGCAGGTTCACTACTTGAAAACGACAGCGAAAGACAGCAGCAAATGAGTATTGGTTTTTCGTCGCGTTTTTGCGGTGTTGTTACCTGTGCACTTTTTAGTTTTGCGGCGTTTGCCTACGGCCTTTTGCAAATTTTTGTAAAACCCGCACACTTAGTTTTTGCGGCGCTGTGCTTTTTAGCGCTATGCTTTTTGTGTGTATTTGCGGCGGCGTTTGGTGCACTGCACGGCAAAGACGAAGAAGAAAGTTTCGCATTGTTTCGCCCTATCGGCGCAATAATTGCAATGCCGGCCGTTCTTTTATTCCGCTCTATGCACTTAAAAGTTGTAGAAGACGTTACCGAAGAAGATTTTCTAAACCTTGTTGACGACGTAGCACAAGACGAGGTTATTAACGAGCATCAAAAGGAAATGATAACGAATATTGTTGAGCTGGGCGATGTAACTGCAGGCGAAATTATGACACACCGCAAAGACGTTATAGGCGTGCCCATTACGGCAACCGTAAGTGATGTTGTAACTTTGGCTGAAAAAAACGGTGTAAGCCGCTTGCCTGTTTACAACAAAACTATGGACGATATTGAAGGCATTTTGTATGCTAAAGATTTGTTTGCGGTTTGGAACGACGAAAACAACGGCGAGCTTAGTGTTAAAGATTTTGTGCGCCCTGCAATGTTCGTGCCGGAAGCAAGGCCCGCAAGGTTTTTGCTTGTAGATTTTCGCGCAAAACACACTCAAATTGCCGTTGTTGTTGACGAGTACGGCGGCACAAGCGGTGTTGTTACAATGGAAGATATTATCGAGGAAATTGTCGGCAATATACAAGATGAATTTGACGATGAAACCGAAGATTTTCAAAAACAGAGCGACGGAAGCGTTATTGCCACGGGCGGTGCCGATTTGGAGGAACTTTTCAAAACACTCGGTCTATCACTGCCAAGCGGTGAGGAATTTGAATTTGACAGCGACACCGTGGGCGGCTTTGTTTTTGACAAGCTAGGGCGCATACCTGAAAGGGGCGAAAAAGCGTTTGTTCAGTATGAAGATGTGCTGTTTACTGTGCTAAAAGCAGACGACAGGCGAATTGAGAGCGTGCTTTGTGAGGTTAAGCCGGCAAAAAAAGTGCACCATAGCGGTGGCGAGGCAAAAAAAGTGTAATTTCAAATTTGCACGGCACATATCGGCACTGTTGCATAACAGGCAAATTATGCAAATGGTTTTAATTATAGTTAGTGAGGTAGCATTTTGGCACATTTTGAAAAAATGATTGACAGCGAGAAAATATTTAGCGGAAAAGTTATAACTGTTTATAAAGACACAGTGAGCCTTGAAAACGGCGCCACTGCATACAGAGAAGTAGTGCGCCACGGCGGCGGCGCAGGCGTTATAGCAATAGACGAAAGCGGCGACGTTTACCTTGTGCGCCAGTTTAGGTATGCGCTTGGCAAAGAGCTTATAGAGATACCTGCCGGCAAGCTTGAAAAAGGCGAAGACCCGTTTTTGGCAGCAAAGCGCGAGCTTACAGAGGAAACTGGCGTTGTGGCGCAAGATTATAAAGAGCTTGGAACTGTTATTCCAACGTGCGGTTATTGTGACGAGGTTATTTACATATACGCCGCAAAAAATTTAGAGCACACACAGCAAAACCCCGATGAAGATGAATTTGTAAGTGTGTTTAAGGTGCCGCTTGAAGAGGCAGTGCAAATGGTAATGAGCGGCGAAATTACAGACAGTAAGACGGTAGCGGCCGTTCTAAAGCTTAAAGTATTGCGTGAGCGTGGCGAGTTTTAAATTTGCGCTTTTTTCCCTTTTTACGCTTTTTACGCTTTTTTGAAAAAAAGCTTTGCAAAAAACTTTAAACATTTTGATTTTAAGCTAATGTCATTATCTATTTATTTTGGCACACATTTTAGAAATCAAGAATTTCACATAGTATACTTTGTTGTAAAAGCATACCTTTTGGCGTTAATTTCAGCTTGTCGTTTTCAAAAACGGCAAGCTTTTCTTTGTGCAATTTTTCGCAAAATTGCACATGACGCTTTGAAAATTCATAGCCCCAGTCGGTTTTAAGTGTTTGCAAGCACAAGCCGCTTGCAAGGCGCAAGCTTAGCATTATATAGTCTTCGTGCGTAACTTCTCCCTCACTTTTTTGCACGGGTGGCCTTTCTATAAAGCTTAATGTATCACTTGCGTTTGAAAACCGCTTTTTAGCTACACTGCTATGTGCGGCAGGGCCAAAGCCCATGTAATCTTCACATGTCCAGTAAATTAAATTGTGGCGGCTCTCAAAGCCTTTTTGTGCAAAGTTTGATATTTCATATTGCTCAAAGCCATGCTTTGCAAGCTCTTGCACGCATTGTAAATAAAAGTCGGCGCTTTCATCATCATTAGGTAAACCGTCGGGTGCGCTGTTATAAAAAGGCGTGCCTTTTTCTGTTTTTAACATATAACTGCTTATATGCACACATCCGCCACCTGCCAGCATTTCTACTGTTCGTTTCATCTCGTCTGTGCTGTAATTCGGCAGTGCCAGCATTATATCGCCCGATATATTTTTAAACCCTACGCGGCGAGCATTTTCCAGCGCAAGCCTTGTTTGCTGTGATGTATGCCGGCGGCCTAAAATTTTCAGCGTCTCGTCGCTTGCAGTTTGCGCACCAAGCGAAAGCCTATTGACACCTGCCTTGATGTATCCCTCTAGGCTATGTGCCGTTACAGACTCGGGGTTTGCCTCTAGCGTAACTTCTGCGCCTTGTGGTGGGCAAAGTGCGCTTATAATGTCACGTACTTGAAGAGGCGTTAACAAACATGGCGTACCGCCGCCAAAATATACGGTGTTTGGCCTTAGTGGTAAGCAGCCGCCTGCCGCTTGTATATCGCGTTTTACAGCATCAACATAGCCGCTCGGCACGCTGTTTGCGCCGCCTTGAGAGTAAAAATCGCAGTAATTGCACTTTTGCCTGCAATATGGCACATGAATATATACACCTAGCATATTTGCCGCCTTTCTTTCCCACTTCATTTTGCATAATAACAGTTTTACACAGTGAATGATAAAATAGATATTTCGCGCCCTTTGTAAACCTAATGTTGAATTTTGGTTTACAACGTGATATAATATAGTTGTTAATTATGTAATAATTGTATATTTTAACTTAAGGGGGGGGCTGTAAAAAATGACCACAAAACAAAAATTACTAAGCCTGTTTGAAGAACACCGCGGCGAGGTTTTATCAGGTGAATTGCTAGCAAAACAACTAGGCATCTCACGTGCGGCAGTGTGGAAAGCAATAAAAGAATTGCAACGCCAAAACCATGCAATAACCTCCGCCGTTGGCAACGGCTACGTTTTGCAAAGCACAAGCGATGTGCTTACAAAAGAGGGTATTATACACCATTTAAACAACAAGCAAGTTAGCGTTTTGGTTGAAGACAGTGTTTCATCTACAAATATACTTGCAAAAGAGATGGCGGCAAACGGCGCTGTGCACGGAAGCCTCGTTGCCGCAAACTGCCAAACACAAGGGCGTGGGCGCCTTGGGCGCATGTTTTCTTCACCAGCTAACACAGGGCTTTATCTCACGTGTATTTTAAAAAACAACATACAAATTACCGACGGTATGCGTATTACAGTTGCGGCGGCGGTTGCCGTGTGCCGTGCGCTTAAAAACGTGTGCAAAAAAGATGATGTTCGCATAAAATGGGTAAACGACTTGTACCTAGCCGACAAAAAGTGCGGCGGTATTTTGTGTGAGGCATCGGCAGACATGCAAACGGGTATGTCCGCTTTTGTTGTGGTGGGAATAGGGCTTAATTTGCAAGAGCCATGCGGTGGTTTTGACAGCGACATAAAGCAAATAGCCACAAGCATTTTTGGCACTGAGCAGCGTGTTTTGCGAAATGAGCTTGCCGCTGAAATTGTAAACGAACTGTTTACAATTTGCAATAATTTGCACAGCGGCGAATTTATGCAAGAATATATAAACCTAAACATTGTGCCGGGCAAACACGTAACTGTTTTGCGAGTTACAAATAGCGACACAAGTGGGCAAGGCAATAATGAGCGCACAGCATTTGCTAAAGAGATACTAAACGACGGCAGGCTTCTTGTGCAATACGAGGACGGGCAAGAAGAAGCGCTTGTGTTTGGCGAAGTACGTATTAGATATTAAAAAACAAAAAAAGGATAAATTATAATGAAGAATTCAAATATTAAAATGTTAACATTAACCGCGCTTTTTGCAGCCCTTACTGCAATTTTATCACAAATACAAATACCGGCGCAACCTATTGTTTTTAATTTAGCCGTGCTGGCCGTGTTTATGGCAGGCGTTATGCTGCCGCCGCTTTACGCTTTTGCAAGCGTATTAATTTACATAATGCTTGGCGCTGTGGGCATACCTGTTTTTGCCGGCTTTATGGCAGGGCCCGGCGCACTTATTGGCATGACAGGCGGCTACATTTGGGGCTATATCGCCATTGCCACAATAACATCTTACGGTGCTAGGCTTAATAAAAACGCACTTATTACGGCATTTTTCATGGCGCTAGGCCTTGTTTTTTGCTATGCACTTGGAACTGCATGGTTTATGTACTTAATGGGCACAGGGCTTTATGCCTCGCTTGCGGCGTGTGTTTTCCCGTTTATTATACCCGACATTGCCAAAGGTGTTTTTGCATATGCGCTTGGCAAAATGTTGCTAAAAAGGCTTGCCAAAGCGAACCTTTATTATATATAATTGTATATAATAAAACTGCATTAGATTGCAGGGGGTAATAACGGAGGGTAAAATGGACTATTATAAAAAAGCGCTTGAAATTCACGAAAAATACAAGGGAAAACTATCGGTTGTCGGCAAAATTCCGCTAAACACACGTGATGATTTATCTACAATTTACACGCCCGGTGTTGCAGAGCCGTGCCGTGAAATTGCTAAAGACAAAAACGCCGCATACAAATACACAACTAAGTGCAACACTGTTGCCGTTGTAACAGACGGCAGTGCAGTGCTTGGCCTTGGCAACATAGGCCCACTTGCCGCACTTCCTGTTATGGAGGGCAAAGCAGTGCTTTTTAAAGAGTTTGCAGGCGTAGACGCTGTGCCGGTATGCCTTGACACACAAGACACAGACGAGCTTGTAAAAATAATTACAGCGCTTGCGCCCACGTATGGCGGCATAAATTTAGAGGACATTTCAGCGCCGCGCTGCTTTGAAATTGAGCGCCGTGTGCAAGAAAATGTAGATATACCCGTTTTCCACGACGACCAGCACGGCACGGCAATTGTAGTGTGCGCCGCTGCAATTAACGGTGCAAAAGTTGTGGGCAAAAAGCTTGAAAATATGCAAATTGTAATTAACGGTGCAGGCAGCGCCGGCACCGCAATTGCAAACATGCTTTTAAGTTTTGGTGCAAAAAATATAATTGTTTGCGACAAAGACGGCATTTTGTGCAAAAACAGCACCGAGGGCATGAACGCCGCCATGGCAGAGCTTGCAGGCAAAACTAACCCTGAGTGTAAACAGGGCACGCTTGCCGTGGCACTTTGCGGCGCTGATTTATTTATAGGTGTTTCTGCCCCACGGCTAGTTACTGCCGAAATGGTTAGCACAATGGCAAAAGGTGCAATAGTGCTTGCCATGGCAAACCCCGAGCCCGAAATTATGCCCACCGAAGCACTAAAAGGCGGCGCGGCAGTTGTAGGCACGGGCAGAAGCGACTTTGCCAACCAAATAAACAATGTGCTTGCGTTCCCCGGGCTTTTTAAGGGCGCATTAAGTGCACGTGCACCGCGCATTACAGATGAAATGAAAAAGGCCGCTGCTTATGCAATTGCAGCGTGCGTTAAAGATGATGATTTATGTGCCGAGTGCATTGTACCCGGCGCAATGGACAAAGGCGTTGCGAGTGCAGTGGCAAATGCAGTGGCGGCGGCAGTAGACTGTTAAAAATTAAAGCCTAGAGCTAAGCTCTAGGCTTTAATTTTTTAAGCTATATATTCTAATCTAATTTTATGCCCCTATCAATTCATTCATCGACTCTGTAATCTTCTCTAATAAAACAGTAATTTCTTTTATATTTTCCATTAACGTGTCTAGCTGTTCTTGCAACGCCTCAACTTCTTTTTGCAGTTCCTCACAATCACTGTCGGGCTCTTCATAGCTGTATGTCTCATACGGTATATTAAGCGCTTGTGTTTTGCTTATCAGCTCGTTCGCAAGTGTTTCGTCTGCTATTGGCTCTGTTGTAATGTAGCCATCTTTCACGGTAAACTGTACATTTTGCTTTTCAAGTATAGCCGTCAGCATAGCAACGTCGCCTTGGCTTGCAAAACCTATAATGTAAGCTGTGGGCTCATAATCTGTTTTGCTAAAGCCGTTTAAGCCGTTTGCTTTTATTTCGGCCTCATAGTCTCTGTAACACTCGTTTAAATCTACATTGCCGCTTATGCCGGCAACAGTGCCCTGGTTTGTATATTGCAGCATGTCGCACGGTATGCTTGTGTCGGGGTTGTCGGTGTAGTCAGCTTTCCACAGCGTCCAGTATCTGCTAAGCTTTTCGTAATCGAATTTCGCTTTTATCCACGATGTGTACGAATAATAGCCGACAAAATAGCCCTCACTTTGAACAATAGAGCAGAACTTTTCAACTATTGCCGTTAGCAGCTCTTTGCTTAGCGAGCCTTGCCGCTCGTTGTTCTCAACGTCGTAAAAAACAGGCAGTTCAAATTGCAGGCCTTTCATAAGCTGTATGCAGTAAAGTGCCTCTTCTTCAGCACGCTCTAATGTGTCTGCCGCTGAATAATAATAACAGCCCACAGGCGTATTTTGTGCTTTAAAGCCTGCATAGTGCGTATCAAAGCTAGAGTCTTTTCCTTGGTTGTATGCGCCCCAGTAAGTAAGGCCTATTCGCAAAATAACACCGTCTATGTCGGCGGCAGTTTTTGCATAGTCAACAGTTGGCTGATAGTACGATATATCAAGAATTTTTGAGCGATATTCAGGCTCTGGCGGCAAGGTAACACTATCGCCGTAAATGCCCACTTCGTTTGGAATGCCTGCGTACGGTGTGGGGTCGCTTCCTCTTGCGCCTATATACGCCCTTGCTTCAAAATGAACGTGTTCTATTGGTGGGTCTGCATATGCGGCGTTTCCGCTATTGCCCATAATAGCAAGCACATCGCCCGTTGTAACGCTTTGCCCCACGCTTACAAGGTTTTGGCTGTTGTGTGTAAAATACAAGTAATTTACACCGTCAGTTGTTTGCCCTGCGTCCAGTTGCACACTGACATAATAGCCCCATTCCCATGTCAAGTCGCTTGTGTCTGTCACAATGCGAGACTGCACCACCTTGCCCGTAATTGACTTGCCGTTATAAGCCGGCATATAAATTGTCTTGTCGTCCAGGCCTACTATGTCAAGGCCACCGTGCCAAACTGTGCCGTTTCCGCGTGTGTATCCATAA
Source organism: uncultured Bacteroides sp. (assembly GCA_964369785.1). Taxonomy (GTDB): domain Bacteria; phylum Bacillota; class Clostridia; order Oscillospirales; family Ruminococcaceae; genus Ruthenibacterium. The sequence goes on along the minus strand of CAYJHA010000061.1, from coordinate 3,414 downwards.
CAGCTGTAATAAAACGGCACTTGATTGCGCCCTTTAAAAATCATAATTAACTCCTATCTACCGCTTTTTTGCGTGTTTATGTTCATATTCATGGTTTAATTAATGTAAATGACGTATAGTATCAACGCGCTAAAACTTGCTCTGACACTAAACCAGGCAAAAAGCCTTGTAAGCCCCACAAAACGGCAAACGAGGGCTGTTACATTCATAGTATGCATTACACAGCTTATTTGTTACGCGGATATATTGCACAAAATTATATTAATTTGAATAAAAAAAGCGCCTATCAACTTAAAACAGTTGACAGGTGCTTTTTATGTTTAAATTTATTTCAAAAGCTTTTCTATTACTTTAGTTAACTCTTGCGTTTTTTTGTCTATATCTCCATTTTCAACAGCCGCTTTAATGCACCCCTCAATATGCGAGAGCAAAACCTCTTTATTTGCCTTTGCAATTATTGCTTGCGTTGCCATTAACTGTGTTGAAATGTCAATGCAATATCTATCATCGTCTATCATGCTTAAAATGCCGTCTATTTGCCCACGTGCTGTTTTTAATAAACGTGTTACTTGCATTTTATCAGCTCTCATAATGCTACCCCTTTATTATAATTGTACAGTAAATTTAACACGCTTCTATTGAAATTACTTCATACCCTGCGTTAGTAACAGCTTTTCGCAAAACATCATCTGAAACATCTTTTGAAAGGGTAACCTCTGCCGATTTTGTGTCAAGCGACACTGTTGCGCTTACGCCGTCAATGCTGTTAAGCACTTCGTTAACGCGGCCTGTGCAGTGCCCGCACATCATTCCCTCAATTACAATATTCTTTTTCACGTTATCATTCTCCTTTTTAATTATTATTTCTTGCTTGTGTTTTATGTCGTCATTTTTATAAGGTTTGAAAAGTTTTAGCCTTAATGCATTTGTAACAACGCACACAGAGCTCAAGCTCATAGCAGCTGCGGCAATCATAGGGTTAAGCCTAAAGCCCCACAGTGTGTAAAACAGGCCTGCCGCTATTGGTATTCCTACCGTGTTGTAGAAAAACGCCCAGAAAAGGTTGCCTTTAATGTTGCGAATTACCGCTTTCGAAAGTTTAATAGCTGTTACTGCGTCAAGCAAATCGCTTTTCATTAAAACCATGTCGGCGCTGTCTATTGCAATGTCCATGCCGGCGCCTATTGCAATGCCTACATCAGCGCGTGCCAGGGCCGGTGCATCGTTTATGCCATCGCCAACCATAGCCACTTTTTTGCCCTGCTGTTGCAACTTACGCACAACCGCCTCTTTATCTTGCGGAAGCACGTCGGCCACAACGTCTGTTGTGTTTACCTGCTTTGCAATGGCGTTTGCTGTCCTTTCGTTGTCACCTGTCAGCATTATAACATCCAGTTTCATGTCTCTCATAAGCGAAACAGCTTCTTTGCTTGTGGGCTTTACTGTATCTGCCACGGCAATAACACCCATTACCTTTTTATCCTCACAGAAAAACAGCGGTGTTTTGCCCTCGTCTGCCAAAGCAGTGGCTACATTATTTACCCATTCACTGTTGATGCCATGCTCTTCCAGCAGTTTCCTATTGCCTGCCAATATGTGCTTATTGTTAACACTGCCCTCAACGCCTTTGCCCGGAATTGTTTTGTAGTTTAAAACTTCGCTTGTCTCAAAGCTCATGTTTTTAACGTAATCATTAACAGCAAATGCTAGGGGGTGCTCTGAAAAGCGTTCAATAACATACGCCTTTTCTAGTAAATATTGTTTCGAAAAGTTTTCTGCTGTTATAACATCAGTAACTTTTGGCTTGCCCTGTGTTATAGTGCCTGTTTTGTCTAAAACAACTGTGTCTATGTGGTGAGCAATTTCAAGTGCTTCACCCGATTTAATAAGAATACCGTTACCTGCACCTACGCCTGTGCCCACCATAATTGCAACTGGTGTTGCAAGCCCAAGTGCGCAAGGGCACGAAATTACAAGCACAGCAATAGCAATTGAAATTGAAAAAGAAATACTCTCGCCTGCTATAATAAACCAATAAACAAACGACAAAAGCGAAATAGACATAACAATAGGCACAAACACGCCGCTTACTTTGTCTGCCAGCTTTGATATTGGCGCTTTGCTGTTGCCTGCTTCCTCTACAAGCCTAATTATTTGTGAAATTGTGCTGTCATCAAATGCTTTTGTTGCCCTTATTTGCAAAACGCCTGTGCCGTTTGTGCTTGCCGAAACAACTTTGTCGCCCACTTGCTTTTCAACAGGTATGCTCTCGCCTGTAATGGCAGACTCGTCCATTGATGAGTAGCCTTTAACTACTACGCCGTCTACCGGCGATTTACTTCCCGGCTTTATAACAACAATGTCGTCAATTTCAATTTCGTGGGCAGGCACTTCTTCTTGCACATCGCCTACTAGGCGAATTGCTGTTTTCGGGCTTAAATCCATAAGTTTTTTTATAGCCTGTGTTGTTTTGCCTTTTGAGCGAGTTTCAAAATATTTGCCCAAAGTAATTAAGGTAAGAATAGTAGCGGCTGATTCAAAATAAATATCGTGCATATAGCTGTGAACCATATGCGGCATATCATAATTTTGCCCGTAAGTTATCATGTAAATTGCAATAATGCCGTATAAAAACGAAGCGCCCGAACCAACTGCAATTAGCGAGTCCATATTCGGCTTGCCTATAAGCAATTTTTTAAAGCCTACTGTAAAATAGTTTCTGTTTACAAACAAAATGGGCAAGCATAGCAAAAATTGTGTAAATGCATTTATAATTGCGTTTTTCTCGCCCAAAAAAATGTTGAAAACAGGCACACCTACCATAGGCCCCATGGATATATACATAAGCGGAATTAAAAATGCAAACGAAACGCAAAGGCGAAGTTTCATAGCTTTGCCCTCGTCCTGCGTTTTTTCGGTCAAGCTTTGAGTGTCGGCATTTTTCGGGCCTGATTTATCTTTAATTGTTGCAACATACCCTGCTTTTTTAACTGCGTTGCAAATTTCACCGCTGTTTATAACTTGCTCGTCAAATTCTACTTGCATTGTGTTAGACAAAAGCTGAACGTTAACTTTATTAACGCCTTTTAGCTTTGAAACGGCACTGTCTACATGGGAAGAGCACGCAGAACATGTCATGCCGCTTATATCGAATTGTTGTGTTTTTTGCATGTTGAAGCCCTTTCGATTATATGGTGTTGAAAAAGTTGGTTTAATGATGGCTATTCAATGTCGACAACTTAAGGAGGCAGAAATAACGTGCGAAACACCTACACAACACACTTCCTTAAGTTGTTAACACTGGATAGCTATTACCCCACGGGGGTGTGGTGTTGAAAATATTATATCATATTGTATTGTTGTTGTAAATGGGTAAAATATTTTTTGTATAAATATAGTTGTAGGGCAATGGCT
>CAYJHA010000060.1:2446-13190 GCA_964369785.1 uncultured Bacteroides sp. | reverse complement strand
CCCCCGACCTTTTGGTTCGTAGCCAAACACTCTATCCAACTGAGCTACCGGCGCACATGCATTTTATAGCTTTATTTATATAGCTTTTATAGCACAAGAAATATTTTAACACACTTGTAGCTTTTTGTCAATGATAAAATGTGTTTAATTAAGCGCTTACTATATTTTTTTGTCGCTTTTTACAAATAATGCAATTTCTTTTATAAAGCTAAAAAATGCTGTTAACAGTAACGTGCAAATAAGGAAAAAGTAAATTCTTACAGGCGTAATGCTAAAATAGCTAATAAAACTTTTGGGCTCGTTAAATGTAATCGAGTTTATTTGCATTACATTTCCGCCGTAAATTGTGGGGTCAATTCTAATGGAGTCTACACGTTTTGCAAGGTAAAACTCAGCAGTGTAAAGCCCGTCTTCTTGTAAATTAAACCAAATACGCTTCGAGTTTGAATACGCGCCTTCACCTGTGTTTGCATAGTAAAGAGTCACTTCACCGGGGTCAATTTGGTATGATATGTCAAGCGTAACATTCGAAATAACCATCTCTTTGTTAAGCAAAAGCTGTGAATCATCAATTATAGAAACATAGTTGCCGTCAACCTCTTCAATTGCATAAAATTCAAAATCTTCAGGTGATAGCACAATTTTTTGCAGCTGATGTGTTGCGCTTTGATACGCTTCTATTAAGAATATGCCAAAATTAATTGTAAGAAATAAAATTATTATAACAGCCATGCTGAAGGCGACCATTTTTTTTAGCGTGAAATTTTCGATTTTTTTAATCATCTGTAATATGCCCTCCTTTTAAAAGGTGGAACTCTATGTCATCGTCGCCTATATATTCTACTTCATAATAAGCAATGCCCGTCAGCCCGTATTGGACAGTCGGCTCTTCGAAATCCTCAGCAAAAAGTACTTCTGTAACAAAGTCAGAGTAGTCTATCATTAAATGTGTAACACCTTTTTGCCTGTAATCATCAATTATGTGTTGGCGTGCCGCTTCGTTTGCTTCTTGCGTTGTGCCGTCATAAATTCCCTCACCAAATTGCCCAAGCTCTGTTGTTTCCATTACAATAATATTCTCGGCATATTCTAATGTGTAAATAAACCAGCGCATGCCGTAATCGGCCATGCCGCTAAAGAAATAAATAACATCATCGTCTTCAACAACATCTCCTAAAAGCGCTACTTTTTGCTTTATTGTGTTTCGAGTGCTAAAAGTTGTTGTGTCTACGGTTAAAAACATATTGCTTGTGCCCACTAAAAAAGAAAACAGTGTAAAAACAAACAGCACGCCTGCACTTACAGCACCGTGTTTGAAAAGGTCTGTAACTTTGTGCTTATTTGTGCTTAGCAAAATAAGAATAACCGCAAGCATAAACCACCCAAATAAATAAGGGTAAATATACCTGTCGAAGCTGGGCAGTGCATAGCCGTTGTCTTTAAAAATATACACATATAAAAATATGTTGAAAATGTAGTAGCAAGTAAAACCAAACGCGCCGGCAAAATAAAGCGCCGCTACACGCGCTTTTTCACGGTGCTTATTGCTTGAAATTATAAATGCAAATATAAACATAAGCGTTATGGCGCAAATAACAACAAAACAGCTACCTATCATTGATACGTCTGTATTAAAAAACGCTTGTACCATTGAGGTTGAAATAGTTGTGAATTTTTCGCTCTTTTCATTTGAGAAAAGCTCTGTAACGCCGCGAAACAGCATTTCAACCATGCCTATATTTTCTTGCCCGCCAAGGTTAAAGCGGTTAACGCTCATTACAGCGCCCATGTGGTAAGACCAGCCCAAAAATGCCCCGACAGCAACAAAAAAAACAGTTACAGAAGCTAAAATTTTTGCCACTGCGTTTTTAAACACAAAAAAGCTGTAATGCTTTTTGTGAAAAAACAAATCAAAAAACACAAAAAATGCTACTAGGCATGACAGTGCAAAACCCATATCTTTAATAAGCGTTAAGAAAAATATTAACGGCAATAAAGCAAGTATGTTTTTTGTTTCGATACTAAATTTTGGTTTCGGTAAATTTTGAAAGCTGAAAAGGCCATTAAATTTGCCTGCACCTGTGCCGCTACTTTGCTCTTTAGCGCAAGAAGTTGAAGTAGACGCAGAAGTGGTGCTAAAAGAAGGCTCAGCAGGCGGCGCATAGCCGGCAGTTTGTGCACCTATAAAATAAACTGCTATACATGCTGAAAACATCATGCCAAGCGGTATATCGGCGTAAGTATTTATATAAACAGGTATTAAATAAACAGCTTTTGAATATACACTGAAAAAATACGGCAGTAAAAAACCTAATAAAAACATCATTATTGCACAGTGTTGTTTTTCTTTTTTAAACATAGCTGTGAAAGACGCACTTATGGCAAAAAACATGACATCATATGCGAAAAAGCTTACCCACTCTGAAAACTGTGGGCTAAACGCACCGAAAAAGTAGCTAAGCACAGCAAGTGTTGGCGGTGTTGTGTTGCCAATAAGGCTAGAATCGTAATATGTGTAAATTTGGTTGTTTATGCTTAGAAGCTTTTGGCTTGTTCCCCAAAAGCTGAATTCGTCCCACTCGCTAAATAGCGGCTGTTTAACGCTTAAAAACAAAAGCATTAACGCGCTTGCAACTATAAAAAGAACAACGCCTACATCGAAAAAACTCGATGCAAAAATTTTAAGCTCACCTTTTTTTTGTAATAGCGTATAAACGAAAAGGCATATTACAATTACATACGCCAAAACAACACCCACAAAAAGCAACTTAAATAAGCTGAAAATTACAACAAAGCTTATAATTGAAGTGAGGGAAATTATAGGCGAAAGCCCGGATTTAATTTTTAATTTCACATGTAAAAAAAACGAGAACATCAGAATAATAACTAACGATGAAACGCTATTTATCAATGTTAATTACCGCCTTTATATTTGTTGTGTTTTATAAATTCGTGCTAGATTGTGCCGCAACGAGTGTTCAGCCGCCATAATATGTTGGGTTAGCACTTGTTTCAACGCACGGCAACATTATTTAGGTTTTACATTACATAGTAAAGTGAGACATTCATAATTGCAGCGAACACATTTAAAATAAGCATAAGTGCAATACAGCTTATATCGCTTGTTTTTTGCGCCGCTTGAACAGTTATTGTTTCATTAGTAGCATTTTTTTTGCTTGTGGCAGGTGCTTTAAATGCTGTGCCTTCATTATTTGCGCAGTTTCCATTACCCACGGCTACAATACCATGCGCAGAAGTAAAACGGCTTAAATAATACCCCAGCACCAAAACCGCACCAACAAAAGCCGGCGCAAAATAGCGCATTTGCACGCCAATAATGTCTATGTGCCCCACGGGAGACCATGACAAATACAACCCTGTTACAACAACGCCGTAAGTTAAAAGTGAAGCAATTGCAAAGCCTAAAACAATGCTAAAATCTTTCTTTTTAAACACATGGCTTTGCTTAAACGTGTTTATCAGCACAAAAATTACTGTAAAGTTGCTAACAATAACAATGTCAGCGTCTAGCCAGCCAAGAAGGCCGCTTTGGAACAAGAAAAATGATTGCTCTATCATAAGGTCTGCAAACGTTGCAATATAGCGCAGTGGGTTTTGTAAAATAAACATCAGCTGCATTGCAGGGTTTGTTGAGTCCATTGTTCGCTCAATTACGCCGTAGTTTGAAAAAAGCTCTACATAAACTGCCATAAACTGATATATAAAAACGGAAAAAACCACAGCAAATGCAGCTGCAATTTTTTTTGAAATTTTCTTTAGCTTAAAACTAACGTTCCAATTTTCACGGTTTACCGCAAAAATTAGTGGCAAAAGCACAACGTAGCTAGCCTTGCTTACAATTAATATAGCCATGCAAACAGTAAAAACAGCAAGTTTTTTTAAATTAAAATTTTCGCTTAAAACAGCACTAAGCGCAACAAACATTAGTGCGAACAAAACACTGTCGCTGTTTGCACTGCCTGCTGAATAAATTAATATTGGTATTAGCATTACCGTAAATATTAAAATTTTAAAGCGCTTTGCAAAAACAAATGAAAAATATGCGCAAACGCTGAAAAAAAGCGCGTTAAATATTCGTGAAAAATAAAACGCACCCATTGCGCCACAGCCTATTATGCGTGCAAAAACAATGCCGATTGTTTGGGGGATATATGCAAAGAACTGAAAAATAATTATGCCTATTTGCGGTGGTGTGTGCTGTGCGTCTGCTACGTTTTCAAAATACATTTCGTAATGGCTTGCTATTGAATAGCTGTAACCGTTTAAATACATGTTCGGAAAAGACTCCATAAGCACCATAGTATCGCGTGGAAACTCATGGTTTTCATCAAAGCCAAACTGGCCTTGTGCCATTGCCTGTGCACGTAAAAAATGTACATTTTCGTCGGGCACTTGGTTCACAGGCGTTGTAAGCGCAAAAAGGGCCGCTATTATAAAAACAAGCGTGGCCAAAACAAGCTCCGGCTTTTTTTTGTAATTTTGCAGTAAAAAAAAGCAAATAGAAAACAAAACGGCAAGAGCGGCAAAAACATAAATTGAAAACGCTGTTTGGTTAAGCCATGCAGGCTCGTGTATTACCCTGAAATAATAAACAATAAAAAACGACAGGGGAATAAGTGCAAGCAAACAAAGCCCGAAAATAATCATGGGCTTTTGTCTCAATTTTTCGTATGCTTTATACATTATAAATATCGACCTTATAACTGTCTAAATTTTGTTTAACCCACTCAACAGTTTCAGCTATGCCTTGCGAGAATGTGTATTGCGGCTTCCACCCTGTAAGTGAATTTAGTTTTTTTGCTGTGCCCAGTAGGCGGTTAACCTCGCTTTTTTCAGGGCGAAGGCGCTCGTCGTCCGTTACAATTTTGGCATTTGGGTTTATTTGCCTTATAAGCTCGTTTGCCAGCTCGCCAATTGAAATTTCTTGCTCTGTGGCAATGTTAAGCTCTAGGCCTATTGTGTTATCACTGTTTGCAATTGTAACAAAGCCGTTTGCGGTGTCTTTAACATAGTTAAAGTCGCGTGTCGGTGTAAGCGAGCCCAGGTGTATTTCCTCTTTGCCCGATAGTAGCTGCGTAATAATTGTAGGTATAACAGCCCGTGCCGACTGGCGCGGCCCGTATGTATTAAAGGGGCGCACTATTGTTACAGGTGTGTTAAAGCTGCGGTAAAAGCTTTCTGCAATTCTGTCTGCACCTATTTTTGTTGCAGAGTACGGGCTTTGCCCTTGGAATGGGTGGTCTTCATCAATAGGCACATATCTTGCTGTGCCGTAAACCTCGCTTGTAGATGTTACAAGTACCCTTTGTGTTTCAAGCTCACGTGCTGCTTGAAGTATGTTAAGTGTGCCCTTAATATTTGTGTCTATATAAGAATCGGGTGAAGTGTAGCTGAAAGGAATGGCAATAAGCGCCGCTAAATGGTAAACAGTGTCAATACCTTTCATCGCCTCGCGCATGCCGTTTGGGTCTCTTACATCACCTAAAACAACATTAAGAGCTTTCTTTTCTTCTTGGGGTAATGTGTCAAGCCAGCCCCATGTGCCAAAAGAGTTGTATAAACAAAATGCTGTCACGTCATATCCGTCGGCAATTAACCGCTGTGTTAAGTGAGAGCCTATAAATCCGTCTGCGCCTGTTACAAGAACTTTTTTTGCCATAAAATATATCATTCCCTTTTTAAGTTTAATTTATAATAATTAATGCGCTATTGCTAGGCATTAACTATATTATTATAATACAAAATGGGCAAAAATACAATGTCGAATTTTTCTTTCGTTTTATAACAGAATTTTTCTTTCGTTTTATAATTCTAAGCGGCATTACCTTGTTTTATTTTATAAACTATTTGCCAATAATAAAAAAATGCATTATAATGTTAAATATAAAGTAATAATTTTTTAATTACACATAATGCTACATGGGGGTTTTGTGAAAAAAAACGTTATATTTGCTTGTGCCGTTTTATTTATTGCATTAATAAGTGCAATTATAATGTACAGCACAGGGCAAAACAGCCGTGACGGGGCTTCTGAGGCCGTAATTACAATTGCAAACGGCGATACAATTTTACTGCCGCTTAATAAAGATGAAATATACGAGTTTGGAACTGAAACGGGTGCGCTTTTGCCGTTTACAATAGAGGTGGAAAGTGGCACTGCGCGGTTTATTAACAGCCAATGCCCGGACCATGTTTGTGAGAGTTTCGGAAGAATATCACTTGAATTTGAAGCTGCAACTTGTGCGCCCGGCGGCGTTGTTTTAAGTGTGAAATAAAACAAGAGGAGGCAAGGGCAAATTGCATAATAAAGCAGCAAATACTTTAAACGGGCAAAAAAGCACCGACACAAGCGGCAATTCATTAAAAATAACTGCAATAGTATGCATGGTTATTGACCATGTGGGCGCGTTTTTAATGCAGCCAATTGCTTTTGCCATTTACTCAAACAATATAAACTATACAGTATTAAGCAATGTTATAACGTCTATGCGTGTTATTGGAAGGCTTGCGTTTCCTATATTTTGCTTTTTATTAGTTCAGGGCTTTTTGCATACTAGCAATATAAAAAAATATATTTTAAGGCTTGCGGCTTTTGCTTTTGTATCTGAAATTCCTTTTAACCTGGTTCACAACATAAGCACAAATTCAAATGCAGACCCGAAGTTTTTCGATTTTAACTATCAAAATGTTTTTTTTACGCTTACACTTGGTGTTTTGTGCCTTTGTGTAATTAAATATGCAAAGTTCAATATTGCTTTAAAAGTGGCGGCGGTTTTTATAATAGCGTACACAGCAGAGCTTATTAACACAGATTACGGTGCAATGGGCGTTTTAACAATTGTTATGTTTTACGTTTTTTGCAGCAAAAAATATATGGTTTATGTTATGACAGCATGGCTTGCCGTTGGCTTTTTTGCATTTTACATAATAACAGATGTTATTGGTGGCATGAGCTTTAATATTGTGGTTATGTCAAACATGTACACAGGCGTTCTTCAAGGGACATGTGCTGCAAGCATGGCCTTAATTAGCGGCTACAACGGGCAAAGGGGCGTGCAATTGCCACGGTATTTGTTTTATGTTTTTTACCCTGCGCATTTGCTTATAATTTGTTTTGTGGCTTATTTATTTTAACACTAAATGCAAAAACTTAGCGATGTAAAATAATTAACGTGCAGTGTAGGGGCGGTTATTGGCCGCCCGCCACGGTGAGCGACAAATATACACATGCAAAACTAACAAGAGAGGATTTGTAAAATGGGGCTAATAGGTGATGCTAAGAATATAAAGAAAAAAGACCCTGCGGCGCGAAATTTAGCAGAAGTTATGTTGCTTTATCCGGGCTTTCACGCACTTATATATTACAGAATAGCAAACTGGCTTTTTAGGCACAAACGCTTTTTTCTTGCACGAATGATAAGCCAGTGGGGCAGAAGTTTTACTGGCATTGAAATACACCCGGGCGCAAAAGTTGGCAAAAACCTTTTTATAGACCACGGCATGGGAATTGTTGTGGGAGAAACAGCTATAATTGGCGACAATGTGACTATTTACCACGGTGTAACACTTGGCGGCACAGGAAAGCAAAGCGGCAAGCGCCACCCCACAATTTGCGACAATGTATTAGTTGGTGCAGGCAGTAAAGTTTTGGGGCCTATTACAATAGGCGAGAACTCAAGAATAGGCGCGAACAGCGTTGTGCTGTCTTGTGTGCCGCAAGGCGCAACAGTTATTGGCATACCGGCCACAGTTGTGCGCATTAACGGCAATAAAGTTACCACCGCAAGTGACGAGCTTGACCAGCGAGATTACCCCGATGTTGTGCACCAGCAAATTCATGCGCTTGAAAAGCGGCTATGTGAGCTTGAAAATAAATAAAGTGCTTTAATGCACAGTATAAAAAATGCAATTAATATTATAGAATAATAAAAAAGAGGAGAAAGAAAATGAATTTTAATTACTACATGCCAACAAAACTACTTATTGGAAGAGGACAAATTAAAAATTTGCACAGCGAAAAAATGCCGGGTAAAAAGGCTTTAATTGTAACGTCAAACGGAACATCTGTAAAAAAATACGGCTACCTTGATACACTGCAAAACGAGCTGAAACTTGCAGGTGTTGCGTACGAGGTGTTTGACAAAGTAGCACCCAACCCCACAAACAAGCAAGTAGACGAGGGCGGCGCTTTTATTAAAAAAACAAACTGCGATTTTGTTGTAGCTTTGGGCGGTGGCTCTGTAATTGACGCCGCAAAAGGCATGGCTATGATGGGCGCAAACGATGGTGAGTACTGGGATTATGTATTGGCAGGCACGGGCGGCAAGAAGCCCGTTAAAAATAAGGCACTGCCCATAATAGCAATTACAACAACAGCCGGAACAGGCACAGAGGCAGACCCGTGGCTTGTAATTACAAACGACGATACAAACGAAAAAATAGGCTTCGGTTATAACGATATGTTTCCCGTATTAAGTATTGTAGACGCAGAGCTTATGCTTACAGTTCCTGAAAAACTAACGGCATATCAAGGTTTTGATGCGCTTTTGCACAGCACAGAGGGCGTTATAAACAAAAACAATAACCCAATTAACGATACAATTGCGCTAAAAGCTATTGAGCTTATTGCGCAATATTTGCCCACTGCCGTTAAGAACGGAAACGATATTGACGCACGTGAAAATGTAGCGCTTGCAAACACCCTTTCGGGCATGGTAGAGAGCATGGCAGGCTGTACATCAGAACATTCAATGGAGCACCCACTAAGTGGGCACAACCCAAATTTAGAACACGGCGCAGGGCTTTTGATGATTTGTGATGAATATTACACATATTGGGCAAATAGGGGCGTTGTTGACGACAGGCTTGTTTTAATGGCAAAAGCACTTGGCAAAAAAGACGCAAATAAGCCAATGGACTTTGTTACTGCGCTAAAAGATTTGAGAAAGCAGTGTGGTGTGGACGACATTAAAATGTCTGATTACGGCATAAAAGCAGAGGATTTTGAGATGTATACAAAAGATGCATACGAAACAATGCCCGGCCTTTTTGCAGTAGACCCTGCGCCTATGCCGTTTGAAGATTGTTTGGAGATATATAAAAAATCTTACAAATAAGCATGAAATGGGAAGAATTATGACTAGAGTTGACGAGGCTGTTTTAAAAATAAAAAGCATGATAAAAAACGAAGAGTACGACGAGAACGGCTTTTTACTGTGTGAAGCCGACCTCAGTGAAAAACTCGGCGTTTCACGCATGACAATACGAGAGGCAATTCGCACACTTGAAGTGCGCGGCTTTGTTAAAAGATTGCATGGCGTAGGCGTGAAAATTTGTGATAAAAGCGATGTTGCAATGGTGCAAGCCATGACAGATATGTTTGATAAAAACGATTTGTCGGTTGAAGACGTAATTGAACTTCGCATGACAATAGAGCCGAAAGCGGCGGAGCTTGCAGCAAAACGTGCAGGGGAAGACGACATAGAAAAACTGTGCTTGTTTGTGGAGAAAATGGATAAGGCTGACAGCATTGACGCTACATATTTGAACAGCGATTATGAATTTCATAAAACAATAGTAGCCTGCACAAAAAACAGCATGATTATTTCAATAGTTAATGCATATTCCGAGTGGTTGCAAGCGTCAATAAAAGGCACAAACATGGTAAGTGAAAATTTAGAGCATAACTTTAATTATCACAGAAAAATATTTAACGCCATTAAAGCACGCGATGAAAACAAAGCAAAAGAAATGATGATTGAACACTTAGAAGCAGCAAGCGAAATGTACATGAAAACTAAAGAAAGTAAGTTCATAATGCCGCAATAAGCGTGGCCACTCTGCTATGTATCAGGTTTCGGGTACTAAGCAGAGTGGCCGGGTAAATATAATAGGCGCTAAAAGTTTAACAGTTAGCAGTAAAAGCACAAATGGTATAATACAATTTTTTATGGGCAAGTTATTTTTATAACATTCCCAGAACGGAGAAATTGTATGACTGATAACTTAAAAGAAGCAAAAAGCGCTGAAACACCCATGACTGCCGAAGATATTCGCGAAAGCGAGTTTGAAAAAGATTACGCCTTAGACATGGCGAGCGTTTTAAAAACAAAGGGTGAGCACGCTATACACTGCCTTACAATTGCAGGGCAAGTTGAAGGGCATGTTTTGGCGCCGCAATCTCAAAAAACAACGAAATATGAGCATGTTATACCGCAAATAATAGCAATAGAAGAAGACCCATCAATAGATGCACTGCTTATAATACTAAACACCGTAGGTGGCGATGTGGAGGCAGGGCTTGCTATTGCAGAGCTTATAAGCGGCGTTTCTAAACCAAGCGCAACGCTTGTTTTGGGTGGGGGGCATTCAATAGGCATACCGCTTGCCGTTTCGGCTCAGCGCAGCTTTATTGTGCCCACTGCCACAATGACAATTCACCCTGTGCGCCACTCAGGGCTTGTTTTAGGTGTGCCCCAAACAATGCGATATTTTGAACAAATGCAACAGCGAATTACAGGCTTTGTGTGTGGGCACTCGAAGATTAAAGCAGAGCGTTTTACACAGCTTATGATGAAAACAGGCGAGCTTGTAATGGACGTTGGCAGTGTGCTGGACGGCAAAGCCGCCGTTAAAGAAGGGCTAATTGATAGCATTGGCAACATAAGCGACGCATTAAAATATTTGTACAATTGTATTGAAAATAATACAAAAAGCAGTAAAA
>CAYJHA010000060.1:0-2346 GCA_964369785.1 uncultured Bacteroides sp. | reverse complement strand
CCACAAGTAAAAAAGGTGCAAAAAAAAGCGGCAACAAAGCCGCCGGTAACTTAAAAGCAACAAAAAAAGAAGCAGGAAAATAAAATGACTAGCAATGCACAAATAGAAAAAATTGATTGCCTTGGGGAAATTTGCCCCATACCCATAATGAAACTTCAAGCAAATTTAAAAGAAATAAAAATGGGTAAAACTTATATGCTTATAACAGACCACAGCTGTGCACTTACAAATGTTGCAGACTATTGCAAGAAGTACAAGCTTAAATGCAATGCAACAGAGGTTATGAACGGCGTGTGGGAAATTGTAATAAGTGCATAAAAGTATTAGCAAATTGTTTTGCTTAATATTTTTTCTAAATACTGTATTACTTTGTCTTTGCCAACACATGCAGCGTTGCCGCCGCGCTGTTTTATAGAATAGTAACTGCTTTGCAATTGCAAGTCGCTACACTTAATAAGGCGCAGTTGTTTGTGATACAGCTCTTTTTTTATTGCCATGTATGGCAAAAATGCTATTCCAAAGCCGTTTATAACACTATGTTTCATAACCTCTTCGGTGTCCACCGAATACAGCAAATTCAGCCTGTCGTAATCAATGCCGCAACTAAGCAGCTGCTGAATTATAATTTGCTGTGTTCGGTGTTTTTTTGTAAGCGCCACAAACGGGTATTTATATATATCGTCTTTGCTTATGCTCTCGGGTATATCAAACTTATCACTGCACACAAGAAAAAACTCATCTTCAAAAATTTCTTCACAGTGCACACGCCTGTTTTTTGTTTTGCCCACAATAATGCCTAAGTCGCCCTCGCCCTTCACTATTTTGTCTTCAATAACGTCACTTTGTGCCGTTTCAATTTCAAGCGAATAAAACGGATACTTATTTTTAAAATGGTAAAATGTGCACGGAAGTGCATAAGCACAAGCAAAAGATGTAGCAATTATTTTAATAGTCTCGCAAGAAGAATTCATACTATCAATTTCTTTGAATATATTATTATAAGAGTCGAGCATCGATATAAAATGCTTATATGCAATTTGCCCTGTCGGTGTTGGCACAATGCCTTTGTGGCTTCGCTCAAGCAACTTTGCGTTAAACGTTTTTTCCAAAACCTTAATTTGTTGGCTTAATGCCGATTGGCTCACGTTGCAACGTTCTGCCGCGGCAGAAATACTACCCAGCTTTATTGTCTCTATGTATGCGGCCACACAATCAATATTCATCTAAATTCTCCTTATAAAACTACTTTACCATATTACTTTATAACATATTTTAATATAATGCAATAAGTTTTTCTTATATTACATTAAAAATTTAATTAACTACCGTAATAATTACTGTGTTATACTGTAAAAAACAGAAAAGTTTATATTATTTTGGAAAGGAGGAGGTTATTATGGAGGACAATGTAAAAACAGAGCAAACAACGGTTAGTAGGCGTGCAAGGGCACCAAGAAAACCGAAAAAGAGCCAAATACCGTTTGCAATAGTTTTACTAATCGCAATAATCGCCTTTGGTTTCTTTTTATCGGCAAGCAGTGAAAAACTGCCGGTTTATTGGGCTTTCGGCATTATTTTTGGCTACATATTACAGCGTTCGCGCTTTTGCTTTACCGCCGCATTCAGAGACCCATGTATCACAGGCAGTACATCTGTAACAAGGGCTGTTTTGGTTGCACTTGCACTTGGCAGTGTGGGCTTTTACGCAATAAAACTTGGCACGGTTCTTTCAGGCGGCGAGAGCATTAACATGCAAAGCGTTTCGCCAATAGGTATACCGCTTGCAATAGGTGCAGTTATGTTTGGCGTTGGTATGGTTATAGCCGGCGGCTGTGCTTCGGGCACTGTAATGCGCGTGGGCGAAGGCTTCACAATGCAAATGTTGTCGCTAGTGTTCTTCGTGGCAGGCTCACTTTGGGGCGCACACGATATGGGCGAATTCTGGAGTACATTGAATGAAAGCGCACCGAAAATTTTCTTGCCCGATGTATTCGGCTGGTTTGGCGCAGTAGTTGTTCAACTTGCAATTATAGTGCTGCTTTATATTGCGGCAGTAAAATGGCAACAGAAAAAAATGGGCAGTTCGGAATAAACAAAAACAATAAACACAAATATTAAATACGAAATAGGAGATTATTATTATGGCTGAATTTAATTTAGATTGCTTGGGCGAGGCTTGCCCTGTACCGCTTATGAAAACAGAGAACAAATTGAAAGAAATTGCAGTGGGCGACGTGCTTTTTGTTGCTATTGACCACAGCTGTGCTATGAAAAACGTACCTGAGTGGGCACGTAAACAAGGCCACAACGTTGAAATTGAAGAAGTAGATGACGGCGAATGGGAAA
>CAYJHA010000059.1:9787-13318 GCA_964369785.1 uncultured Bacteroides sp. | reverse complement strand
TCTAACCTCTAACCGCATCTCCGTCTGATAAACCACCTCTTGCCCTGCCTGCAAAAACTTCACACATGGGCTTTGCTCTAAATTTTCAAAGTTTTGCACAATTTGGTGCATACCTGCCCATGGCTCAATAAAAATAAACGGTGCACCGTCAGTTTTATACAGTGCAAGTATGTCGAAATTTTTAAACGAAAATTCAAACAGCCTGCCCTTTTCCCTGTGGCTTAAATACACCTTATTAAAATCAATGTCCTTAAAAATAATTGTGCGGTGGAACATGTCGTGGCGAAGAGGCATTGCGTTTGAATTGTTAACAACAACGCGCTTGTTGTCAATTTCTATTTCAATGTCATCGTTAAAAATGCACGTTTCAAGTGTCATTGGGCGCTCAAACTCAATAAAATAGTCCTCGAAAGCTTCGCCGTTATTTAGGTGGCAATTAAATGCAGGGTGTAAGCCGAAATGGTACGGCATTGTCTCACTGTCTAGGTTGCGAATTTTGTACTCGGCATAAAGTGTGCCGCGCTTTACAGAAAAAATGGCCGTAAAATTGCACTTGAACGGGTATTTTACAAGGGAGCTTTCCGTAAATGTAAAAAGCAGCTCAACTTCGTCGGCCTCTTCGCGCACAACAGTGCCCTCTGCCTCTTTCAAAAAGCCGTGAGGGTGAATTTCGCACTCTTTACCGCGAATTTTAATGCGGTTATTTCTCAAACCGCCTACAATTGGGAATAAAAGCGGCGCGTGTTTCGGCCAATAGGTAGGGTCAGCCTGCCATAAATATTCTACATCGCCCTTTTTAACGCTTGTCAGCTCTGCGCCAAGGGTGTTAATTTTTACAGATAAATCGCCGTTTTTTATAGTAAGTATCATAATTTTTACGTTCCTTTCAGCTAAAGGCGCGTGAAAACGCGCAAAACAAAATAAGAATAACCGGTTACTTAAATAATATCAAAATAAAGTGAACATTTCAACCGCAACACGTTGCCTATATGTGCAAAGCAACAATAAAACATTATACAAGTTGTGAATACTGCTAATATTACGCTGAATGGTGTTTTTTGCTTGACTAAGGCAGTATAACGCGCTATAATTAAACCAAAGCTGACGCTCACGACGCAGTGTGCTTTAGCTTGTAAGTGTAGTAAATATTTAAAGTGTGACGAAACGCTTTGACTCTTTTTTAAGGGGCTCAAAGCGTTTTTTTGTTGTTTCATGCTCTTTTTTATGTATTATAGCAATTTTTTGCAATTGTTATAACGCTGTTGAAAGGAATGGCTGATTATGGATAAATTTCATCTGCACACACAAGTAATTATAGGCGGTAGTGGGCTCGAAAGAGTTCTAAAAGGGCTAAGCCGTGTGTATATTATTACAGACGGTTTCATGGCAAAAAGCGGCACTGTTAATTATGTAACAGACAGGCTTAACCGCCAAAACATAGAATGGCGCATGTATAGCGACATAGCGCAAGACCCCGACATTGACATGGTTACGCAGGGCGTAAGCGATATTTTAGAGTTTCAGCCGCAAGCTGTTATAGCGTTTGGCGGCGGTTCGCCCATAGATGCCGCAAAAGCTATTGTGTTTTTTGCAAGCAGAGAATACAATATGCGAGACTGCCCGTTTATTGCAATACCCACAACAAGCGGCACAGGCACCGAGGTGAGCAAGTTCTCTGTTATTACGGACAAGCAAAAAGGCGTTAAATTCCCACTTGTGGACGAGAGCCTTATGCCAGACTATGCCGTGCTTGACGCAGAGCTTACAAAAAGCGTACCGCCGCAAATAACAGCCGACACAGGCATGGACGTTTTAACGCACGCAATTGAGGCGTATGTGTGCACAGAGGCAAACAGCTTTACAGACGCGCTTGCAGAAAAGGCAGTAAAGCTTGTTTACGCCAACTTGCTTACAGCTTACAATGAGCCAAACAACATCAAAGCGCGCCAAAACATGCACGATGCCTCTTGCCTTGCAGGTGCGGCGTTCTCTAACGCAGGGCTTGGGCTAAACCACGGCATGGCGCACGCACTTGGTGGGCAAGCGCATATACCGCACGGCAGGGCAAACGCAATTTTACTGCCGTATGTTATGAGCTTTAACGCAGGTTGCATAGAGCCTGAATTAACTCAAACAGCGCATAAATATGCAGAATTATCGGCAGATTTAGGCATGGCCTCGGGCAACACACGGCAAACGGCGCTAAATTTAATACGCGCTATGAAACGCTTTGGAAAAAACATGAAAATACCTAAAACAATAAGAGAAGCAGGCGTGAAGCAAAAAGATTTTGAAAAAATGTTGCCTGTTATGGTAGACGCCGCTTTTGAAGACAAATGCACGCTTACAAACCCAAGAAAGTGCACCAAAGATGATATTTTGAAAATTTATAAAGCAGCTTTCGATGGCTAGACACACAATAGGGTTAAAAAAGAAGAAGATGCCCCAAAAGACGCCTTAATAAAAAGTGTCGACAAAATATTGTTTGTCAAAAGCCAATAAAAGGCAAGCGAAAAATGCAAATTTACAAAAATTGACGGCAAAATATACAATATGTATAAAACGCAAAAAATATTGCAGATACGTTAAAAATTGCACATTAATATTTGACAATAAATGAAAATTGTGTTAAAATGCACTAAAAAGGAGCGGCTGTTGCTATGATAGAATTTGACGAGAAACAACGAATTATTCAAGAATTTGTGCCCGGCAAGCAAGTTACGCTTGCACATGTTATAGCAAACCCGGTAGACAGCCTTTACGGCAAACTAGGGCTTATAGACGCCGAGGGTGCAATTGGCATTTTTACAATTACACCAAGCGAGGGCGCAATGATAGCCGCTGATGTAGCAAGCAAAGCGGCAGACGTGAAAATTGGCTTTGTTGACAGGTTTAACGGCTCGCTTTTAATAACGGGCGATGTTGCGGCTGTTGAGGCGGCAATGCAAGACGTTATGAATGTGCTGTGCGCTTCAATGGGCTTTGCCACCACAAATATTACGAAAACCTAAAGCTAAGCTGTTTTGTATTAAAACGTAATATTAAAGCAGTTTGGAAGTGTTTAAATTATGGCGAAAGATAGCAATAAAAGCGAAAATAAAAGTGATGACCGTAAAACAAGAATAATACTAATGGGGCGCTCCGGCGCGGGCAAAACAACGCTTTGCCAGTATATAAATAATGAAGACTTGCGCTACCACAAAACGCAAACGGTGCAAGTTATAAACAACACTATGATAGACACACCGGGCGAATACCTAGAGCGCACATATTTGCGCGGTGCTTTAATGGTTTCGTCTGTTGAGGCAGACTTGCTGCTACTTGTACAAGACGCAAGCGAAGAGGGAACAATGTTTCCCCCGGCTTTTACAAGCTCGTTTGCAAAGCCGGCTGTGGGTGTTGTTACTAAAAGCGATTTAGCGAATGAAAAACAAGTGGAAAATGCAATAAAGCATTTAAAAGCGGCAGGAGCCGAGCGAATATTTGTTACAAGCAGTGTGCAAGGAACAGGTTTTGAACCACTGCTTGAAG
>CAYJHA010000059.1:0-9687 GCA_964369785.1 uncultured Bacteroides sp. | reverse complement strand
CGAATATTTGTTACAAGCAGTGTGCAAGGAACAGGTTTTGAACCACTGCTTGAAGCGTTAGTGATTAATGATTAATAGGAAATTAATGCCAACAACTTAATGGTTTATGCTGCAAAGCATTGTGTTGCAAGGGCAAACTGCACCCAGGACGGGCGGCCAATGACCGCCCCTACACATATCGTGTTCATTGTTTTGCATTGCTAAATTGTTGACATTGAATAGCTAATAGTAAATGGCATAAAATTTGTAGGGGACGGGTTTCCCGTTCCGCTACGCTGCAAATTAGCACACATTAACGTTAAATTGCAGAGCCCCGCCCCTAAAAACGGCATTACAAATTTGCAACTAATCTCTAAAACCTAATCTCTAACAACTAAAAGCGGAGGTAAATGTTATGCAAAAAGATGCACTGCGCATTGTAATTGCAGACGATGAACCAATTACAAGAATAGATTTAAAAGAAACGCTTGAAGAAAAAGGGTACGAAGTTGTGGGCGAGGCGTCTGACGGCTTTGACGCTGTTGAGCTTTGCAAAAAGCACATACCCGACGTTGTGCTACTCGACATAAAAATGCCGCATTTAGACGGGCTTTCCGCCGCAAGAATTATTACGGAAGAAATGCTTTGCAGCACAGTAATAATATTAACCGCATACAGCGACAGAACATTTATAGACAACGCAAAAGAGATAAGCGTAAGCGGCTATATGGTAAAGCCCATTGACGAAAAGCACATTGTGCCAAGCATTGAGCTTGCTGTTGAGCGCTCTCGTGAAATGCAAAAGCTGAAATTTGACATTGCCCGTATAGAAAAACGCTTGCAAGATAGAACAATTATTGAGCGTGCAAAGGGCAAAATAATGCACAGAGACAATATGACAGAGCAAGAAGCTTACGATTACATAAGAAGTTTAAGTCAAAAGAAAAATATGTCTATGCGGCGTGTGGCGGAAATTATGTTTTTGCAGGCCGGGGGCTGATGAATAATGCTTATAATTGAAAATTTGTGCCGCCAGCTTACAGATTTAAGCGACGAAGAAATTGACGTTATATGCAGAATGAGCACTATATTACAGCCGCTTGCGAACTTAGAAGACGCCGACATTTTTATAGACTGCCCCACAATGGACGGAGACGCAATTGTTGTGGCAGAGGCAAAGCCGCAAAGTGTGCCGTCATCGTACAAAAAAACGGTGGTGGGGCTGCTTGCAAAAGCAGAAAATGAGCCTGCCGTTATACGCACATTTAAATTGGGCGTAGCCACAAAACAAATGAAAGCAATTACGCAAGAGCGCATAAACGTTGTGCAATCGGTAGAGCCTATATGGCACGAAAAGCGCGTTATAGGCGTATTGATACGCGAGAAAAAAGCAGACGAAAAGGCAAAAGGCAACGATCATCTACATCTTTCCGCGCACAGCTATGAAATGCTTTCGACAGCCATAACTAAAATAGCAAACGATAGCACCTGGCTAACAGAGTTTATAGACGAGGCGCTATTACTTGTAGACGCAAACGGCATTATAACGTTCAGAAACCGCCTTGCGCACGACCTTTACATTAAACTGGGCTTTGTTGGCGAAATACTGGGCAAGCCCTATGACCTTGTGAAGCTTACAGAGACGACACACAGCACAGAGGGAAACTACACAATAACAAAAGCAAAAATAGGCGAGAGATATTTGCTTGTTAAGCACATAAAAATTGACAAACCGGACACGGGCTTTGCTGTTTTAATACACGATGACACACTTAGAGTAGAGCAGGAAAAACAGCTTATATCAAAATCAGTAGCTATAAAAGAAATGCACCACCGTGTGAAAAACAACTTGCAAACAATTGCGGCGCTTCTTCGCTTACAGTCTCGCAGGGCTGAGAATGAGCAGACGCAGCAAGTACTGGCAGACAGCATTAACCGCATACTGTCCATAGCCGCAACGCACGAAATTTTGGCGCAAAGCGGCGTTGATGAAGTTAACATAGGTGAAGTTTTGGGCAACATAAAAAGCAGTGTTGTGCGAAATTTTACAAATTCAAAACCCGACGTGCAAATTTTGATAGAGGGCGAAGATTTCAAGGTTACAAGCGATATTGCAACAACAATGGCTGTTGTTATTAACGAGTTGTTGCAAAATTCTATAAAATATGCATTCCCCGATGAAAGACAAGGCTATGTACACATAAAAGTTAAGCGCGAAGAACTGTACACTTGTATTGAAGTAGTGGATAACGGATGTGGCTTTGAAATAGAGAAAAAAGAAAGCAATAGCCTGGGGCTTAGCATAGTAAAATCGCTTGTAAGTGATAAATTACACGGCAAGATAAATATAAGCTCAAGCGATAAAGGAACGAGCGTTGCAATTAACTTTAACAATAACATATCTGATGTGGCAAGTATGACGTAGTATTTGCCAAAAAAATTAGTACCGTACGACGCAGACGGCTACAAAGGTGTACCTATGTGCATTTTTGTGCCCGTCTGCGTTTTTATGTTTTTCTAGTGAATAGTTTCGACAATATCTAAAAAAGGAGGCTTGCCATGCGTGAAGAGATTAAAAGTGTAGGCATAGACATTGGCACATCAACAACACAGCTAATTTTTAGCCGCATGGTTTGCGAAAATTTGGCAGGCTCTTACGCAGTGCCACGCATAAGTATTGTTGAAAAAGAAGTTATATATCGCAGTGATATTTACTTTACGCCGCTTTTAAATTTAAGCGAAATTGACGCTGTTAAAGTAAAAGAAATTGTGCGAAAAGAATATACAGCGGCAGGAATGAAGCCCGAAGACTTGCAGACGGGCGCCGTTATAATAACGGGCGAAGCGGCAAGAAAAAACAACGCAAACGAAGTTTTAAACGCGCTTTCTAGCCTAGCGGGAGACTTTGTAGTTGCAACGGCCGGGCCTGATTTAGAGTCGGTTCTGTCGGCAAGGGGCGCAGGTGCCGACAAAGTTAGCGAAGAAAAGCACACCACAGTTATTAACGTTGATATAGGCGGCGGCACAAGCAATTTAGCGGCTTATAAAAACGGCACTTTAAAAGGTACATCTTGCCTTGACATAGGCGGCAGGCTTATAAAAATTGAAAACGGCAAAATAAGCTATATTTTCCACAAAATTAAAAAGCTAGCACAGCAAAACGGCATAAAAATAGAAGTGGGCGACAGGGCAGATGAAACTGTATTAAAGCGCATTTGCGACATTATGGCAGACGAGCTTATACAGGCGCTGAACATAAAACCGCACGGCAAAACGCACAATGAACTTTACACAAACGACGGAAAGCCGTTAAAAAGCGACATTGAAACAGCGTGCGTAACATTTTCAGGTGGCGTTGCCGATTATATTTACAGCCCCACACAGCAAGATGTGTTTAGATACGGCGATATAGGCGTTTTGCTTGGTTACTCGCTTTACAGCCACGAGGGGCTTAAAAAAATACAGCTAATAAAATCAAGCGAGACAATACGTGCCACAGTTGTGGGCGCAGGTACACACACAACACAGGTAAGCGGCTCTACAATAACATACGACAAAAAGCTTTTGCCCATAAAAAACATACCTGTTTTAAAGGTAAGCGAAGAGGACGAGGCAACGTATGAGGGCATACAAAATTCAATTAAAACGCAAATACCAATTTATTGCCCGAACGGAAAAAGTGAGCAAATTGCAATTTCACTAACGGGCGAAAACCGAACAAAATTCGATAAAATTCAGGAGCTTGCCGCGTGCATTATAAGCGGTGCACAACAAATTATAAGCTCTGATTTTCCGCTTATTGTAATTGTTGAAAAAGACATAGGAAAAGTTCTTGGCAACACAATAAGCATACAGCTAAATGACACAAAACCTGTTGTATCAATAGACAGTATACGTGCACTTAGCGGTGACTACATTGACATTGGTGAGCCGTTGGCAAACGGGCATGTGCTGCCTGTTGTCATCAAGACACTGATATTTAATTCCTAGACAGTGTATTGGAATTATGTAAAAAATATGAAATGCGAGGTGAACAAATGTGCTGTTAAAAACAAAGTTGTTCGGCCATACTTATGAGTTTAAATCACTTTGTGAAGTAATGGCAAAGGCGAACGAGGAAAAATCCGGCGACAAACTAGCAGGAATTGCGGCACAAAGTGCAGAGGAGAGGGTTGCGGCTAAAGTGGTGCTTTCGCACATTACACTTAACGATATTCGCAACAACCCGGCTGTGCCGTACGAGAAAGATGAAGTTACACGTATTATTCAAGATTCGGTGAACGAAACTATTTTTAACGATTTTAAAAATATGAGCGTTGCCGAGTTCAGAGAGTGGCTTTTAAGCGAGAGCACAACGTCTGAAATGATACGCCGTGCAAGCCGTGGCATTACAAGTGAAATTGTATCTGCCGTGTGCAAACTTATGGGCAACCTTGACCTTATTTATGCCGCAAAAAAAATGCGCGTTACAGCGCACTGCAACACAACAATAGGTTTGCCGGGTACATTTTCGGCACGCCTGCAACCTAACCACACAACAGACGACCCAAAAGGCATTATGGCTTCTGTTATGGAGGGGTTATCTCTAGGTTGCGGCGACGCAGTTATTGGCCTTAACCCTGTTGATGACTCTGTTGAGAGCGTTGCACGCATACTTAAAAGCTTTGACGAATTTAAGAATAAATGGGAAGTGCCCACACAAATTTGCGTGCTTGCACACGTTACAACGCAAACAGAAGCAGCAGATAAATTCGGCGCACCTATTGACCTTATGTTCCAATCAATAGCGGGCTCGCAAAAAGGCAACGAGGCGTTTGGCTTAACAGCACAAATGCTTGACGAAGGCCGCCAAATGATGCTTAGCAAAGGCACAAGCACAGGCCCGAATGTTATGTATTTCGAAACAGGCCAAGGCTCAGAGCTTTCAAGCGAAGCACACCACGGCTGGGACCAATTAACAATGGAAGCACGTTGCTACGGCTTTGCTAAAAAATATCAGCCGTTCCTTGTTAACACAGTTGTAGGCTTCATAGGCCCTGAATATTTGTACGACTCAAAGCAAGTTATACGTGCAGGCCTTGAAGACCACTTTATGGGCAAACTTACAGGCATACCAATGGGCTGTGACGCTTGCTACACTAACCACATGAAAGCAGACCAAAACGACATTGAAAATTTGGCAATGCTACTTGCAACAGCAGGCTGTAACTACATTATGGGTGTACCGCAGGGCGATGACTGTATGCTTATGTACCAGTGCACAGGTTACCACGAAGCCGCCGCACTGCGTGAAGTTTTAGGCTTGCGCCCAATAAAAGAATTCGACATGTGGCTCGAGAAAATGGGCTTTTCAGAAAACGGCAAGCTCACAAAACTCGCAGGCGACGCGTCTGTATTCATGAGATAGGAAAGGTGGTGCACAAAAGTGGAACAAAAAGATTTAAGGCTTATTATTGAGCAAGTTTTGTCAGAGATGAATATATCTAATGACGATAAAACACAAGTTGCAAGCGCAGTTAACAGCGCAATGTCATCAAATAGCAGTTCTAGCGTTATTGAAGACGGTTGTATACCCGACGTAACACAAGTTGACATACGCGAGCAATACCTTGTTAAAGAACCTGTTAGCAAAGACGCATACATGGACATAAAAGTTAAAGCACCGTGCCGCCTTGGTATAGGCAAAGCAGGCGCAAGATATTTAACCGACCCTGTATTGCAGTTTAGGGCAGCGCACTCTGCCGCACAAGACGCTGTTTTTAGCGACGTTGACCATGATTTCGTAGATAAAATGGGTCTATTTACTGTTCAAACACAGTGCGACGACAAAGATACATACCTAACAAGGCCCGACCTTGGAAGAAAACTTAACGATGAAGCAGTTGCAACTGTTAAGTCAAAGTGCAAAGCTAAACCTACAGTTCAAATTTATGTGTCAGACGGTTTATCCTCAGCGGCTGTTGCGGCAAATATAGCAGATTTATTGCCAACGTTGCAACAGGGCTTACAGCGCCATAAAATTGAGACAGGCACACCGTTCTTCGTTCGTTTCGGCCGTGTTGGCGCAATGGACGAAATAACAGAAATTACAGGCGCTGAAGTGTGCTGTGTGCTTATAGGCGAGCGCCCGGGGCTTATAACCGCAACATCAATGTCGGCTTATATAACTTATAAAGGTACAGTGGGTATGCCCGAGGCAAGAAGAACTGTTATTTCAAACATTCACAGCGAGGGCACAATGCCGGCAGAAGCAGGCGCACACATTGCAGACGTTATAAAAATTATGCTGGAGAAAAAAGCCAGCGGCACAGATTTAAAATTGTAAGGGAGGACTTAACAATGAAAAGAGACCCTATTAAAGCAAGCGTTCTTGCTTCAAAAATTATATCAAATGTATCACCTGAAATGGCAAAAGAGCTGGGGCTTGCACCCGAGATGAAATCTATTGCTCTTTTAACAACTGACTGTGATGACGTTGGCTACACAGCATTAGACGAGGCAACAAAAAAAGCAGACGTTAAAGTTGTGTATGCAAAAAGCTTTTACGGCGGCGCCGCAAACGCTAACACAAAACTGGCAGGCGAATTTATAGGTATGCTTGCAGGGCCAAACCCTGCCGAAGTTAAAGCAGGCCTTGCCGCCGCAGTTGACGTTGTAGAGAACGAAGCGTATTTTATCTCTGCAAACGAGGACGACACAATTGCTTACTATGCACAGTGCATTTCAAGAACAGGCTCGCACCTTTCTGAAACAGCAGGCATAAAAGAGGGCGAAGCACTTGCATACTTAATTGCACCACCGCTTGAAGCTATGTACGCTGTGGACGCGGCACTGAAATCAGCCGATGTAACAATGTGCGCACTGTTTGCACCGCCTAGCGAAACAAACTTTGGCGGCGCGCTTCTTACAGGTAGCCAATCAGCTTGCAAATCAGCTTGCGAAGCTTTTGCAGCCGCAGTTGAGTTTGTTGCGGAGAACCCACTGGTTTAGTGCAAAAATATCATAAAACGGAGGTGTTTGTTTGACAGCACTCGGAATGATAGAGACAAAAGGGCTTGTGGGCGCAATTGAAGCGGCAGACGCCATGGTAAAAGCGGCAAATGTAACGCTTGTTAGCAAAACAAATGTGGGCGGTGGCCTTGTAACTGTTATGGTACGCGGCGACGTTGGTGCCGTTAAAGCCGCAACAGACGCAGGCGCGGCAGCGGCAGAGCGTGTGGGCGAACTTGTAAGTGTGCACGTTATTGCACGCCCTGCAAGTGACGTTGACAGCTTGCTAGAACCTAAAAAAGTAAGCGCGCCGAAAAAGCAAGAGCCACCAAAAGCGGCGGCGCCAAAAGCAGAGCCGCCAAAAGCACCGCAATTGCCAGTGCAAAACAGTAAGCCCGAAACTACGGCAGAGCCCGAAAAAGTGGCAGAGCCGGTAGTTAAAAAGGTGCAGATTGAAAATGAAGCACCCGTAAAAAATAACAATGAACCGTTTGTACTACCTACAAAACAGGAACTTGAAAAAATGACTGTTGCAAAAATTAAAAGCATAGTACGCAGTGCAGGCGGCATTGAAATGAGCGCAAAAGAATTGAACTATGCGAAAAAAGATGACTTGATAAAAGCACTGGAAAATTTGCGCACGCAGGAGGGGTAAATTATGCAACTTTACGATAAAGATTTACTGTCCATGCAAGAAGTGCGCGAGCTTGTAAGTGCCGCAAAAACAGCACAGCAAGAGCTGAGCGAGCTAAACCAAGCACAGGTAGACCGCATAGTAAAAGCAATAGCAGACGCAGGCGTGCGAAACGCAAAACGCCTTGCCCAAATGGCACATGAAGACACAGGCTTTGGCATTGTTGAAGACAAAGTGGTAAAAAACGTTTTTGCAAGCAAAGGCGTATACGACAGCATTAAAGACATGAAAACAATTGGCGAAATTTCACGCGATGACGAGAAAAAACTAGCCGTTGTTGCAGTGCCTAAGGGAATTGTGGCAGGGCTTATACCCTCTACAAACCCAACATCAACAGCGCTGTTTAAAGCCGAAATTGCCATAAAAGCCGGCAACGCAATAATATTTTCGCCGCACCCAAGCGCACTGCGGTGCATACTTGAAACAACAAAAGTTATACGCCAAGCAGTTGCAGAGGCAGGCGGCAACGAAAATATTGTATCGTGCATAACAATACCTACAATGCAGGCGACAGACAACTTAATGCGCCACCCCGATACATCGCTTATTTTGGCGACGGGCGGAAGTGCAATGGTACGTGCGGCGTATTCGTCGGGCACACCTGCAATTGGCGTTGGCCCCGGCAATGGCCCTGCATTTATTGAAAAAACGGCAGACCTTAAAAAAGCCGTGAAGCAGATTATAGACTCGAAAACTTTCGACAACGGCACAATTTGTGCGTCAGAGCAATCAGTTATATGCGAAGAGGACATGAAAAGCGCAGTGCAAGCTGAAATGGAAAGACAAGGCGCATATTTCCTATCAGCAGAGGAGGGCAAAAAGCTTGGCGGCATAGTACTTCGCGCCAACGGCACAATGAACCCCGAAATTGTAGGGCGCAGCGTAGCCACAATAGCAAAACTTGCAGGGCTTGATGTGCCCGATAAAACGCGAGTTCTTGTTGCAATGGAAGACGGTGTCGGAAGAGGCCACCCTTATTCAAACGAAAAACTTGCACCGATAGTAGGCTTTTATGTAGGCAAAGACTACAAAGACGTTTGCGACATTTGTTGCACCATTTTAAGGTACGAGGGCACGGGGCACACGTTCTCTATGCACTCAAACAGCGACGAAGTTGTTAACTATTTTGTTAAAAGAATACCTACATCGCGCTTTTTGGTTAACACTATGAGCGCACTTGGCGGAATTGGCGCAAGCACGAACATGTTGCCGTCGCTTACACTGGGCTGTGGCGCCAGTGGCGGAAGCGCAACAAGCGAAAACGTAGGCCCACTTGATTTGTTCGACAAGCGCACCGTTGCATACGGTGTGCGAGAAATGGAAGACTTAAGGGCAGGCATACCTGATTGTTCAGACGGAATTTGCTCTTTAAGTGGTAGAACAGATATAGGCATAGGCGAAGTTGACGTTGACGCAATTGTGAAAGAGATTGTGAAAAGGTTGCAATCATAGTATCTTATGACACCTAGGGTTCTAATCTCTAAAAATTAAACGTGTAGGGGCGGTCATTGGCCGCCCGAAGGCTAGAAGATATTATATAATAAAACAAAACGAAAAGGAGAAATAATTATGGCAGCAATGCAAGCACTTGGAATGATAGAAACAAAAGGACTGGTTGGCTCAATAGAAGCGGCAGACGCAATGGTTAAAGCGGCAAACGTTACACTTGTTGGCAAAGAGCATGTAGGCGGCGGCCTTGTAACAGTTATGGTTCGCGGCGACGTTGGCGCAGTTAAAGCTGCAACAGACGCAGGCGCGGCAGCAGCAGAGAGAGTTGGCGAGCTTGTTTCAGTACACGTTATACCACGCCCACACGAAGAAGTTGAGGCAATTTTGCCGGCGGCAAAAGGTTAGAAACAATTATAATATTGTAGGGTAAGGGCGTTGTTAAATTTAACAGGTTACAGTTTAATGTAGGGACAGGGCTAGCCCCTGTCCGCACCTGAAAACACGGCACGCACGGTACGGGCGGCACGCATGGTGCGCACCGCACGCGGACAGCCGCAAGGGCTGCCCCTACAATA
>CAYJHA010000058.1:0-13490 GCA_964369785.1 uncultured Bacteroides sp. | reverse complement strand
TTTTGTGAAGGCGACTTTGTCAACAACTCCTTATGCAAAGTCTTTGCATTTAGTAAGCTTTAATAACATAAACCCCCTTTCTTTTTCATATTGTTAAAGTATGAAAATAAAAGGGGGTTTATTATTTATGAAAGGGCTACCCGAAGAGCGCGCCGTTGAGTGCGCACAGTACATAATTGAAACAGGCGCAACGGTGCGAGATACAGCAAAGAAATTTAATATTTCTAAAAGCACGGTGCACAAAGACGTAACACAGCGCCTTGGAAAAATAAATAAAATTTTGCACAAACAAGTGCGAAAGGTTTTAAACCAAAATAAACAAGAGCGCCATTTAAGGGGCGGCATTGCAACGCGCAAAAAATACCACCCCGAAAATGATAGCCAATCCGTTTAGTATTTCAGGCTGAAAACTAAATGAAACAGCTAACTAAACAGCGAGAAAGCTGGTTTTAACACAAATTAGTTTAATAATTAATTAGAATCAAACGCTTGCTTAAACGTTTTGCGCCCTGAAATTAAAATAATAGCGCCTACTAAAAACAAAATAATAATAGAAAAAATGGCGTAAGAACTGCGCCCTGTTGTTGTGCGAACAAACGCGTAAATTGCAGGGCCCATAACAGTTGAAACTTTTCCAAAAATATCGAACACGCCGAAATATTCGTTTGAGTATTCAGGCGGTATAA
This sequence comes from uncultured Bacteroides sp., assembly GCA_964369785.1. GTDB lineage: Bacteria > Bacillota > Clostridia > Oscillospirales > Ruminococcaceae > Ruthenibacterium. The sequence continues at coordinate 12,804 of CAYJHA010000058.1, read as the reverse complement.
TTTTGCCGAAGTACGAGCGTGAAAGCGCCTGTATGCCGCCTTGCACAAGGCCTACACATATGGCTAAAAGCCAGAATATAGAGAGCGCCTGGCCGTTTGTTAAAAAGCCCTCTTCAATGCCAAAGCCCATAATAAAGCCCATTATGCAAATTGCAAAGTATATAAAAACAGAGCCTATAAGCATGTTAATGCTGCCAAATTTGCCTGCCATTTTGCCAAACAAAATAGCACATGGGAAAGCTACAAGTTGCGTTACAAGCAGTGCCAAAATCATGCCTGTTGTGTCTAGCCCAAGCGAGGCACCGTACGCCGACGACATTGAAATAACTGTGTGCACGCCGTCTATGTAAAAAAAGTATGCTACCATAAACATAAGCAGCGCTTTGTTTGAAAACATGCGGCGCATACTTTTTGAAAGGTTTGTAAATGTAGTGCCAAGAATGTTTGTTTCAGGCATTTCACTTCCGAATTTTTGCTCGCAGTTTTTCAAAATGGGAATTGAGAACGCGCCCCACCAAACAACGCATATTATAAGCGATAATTTAACTGCCATAACAGAATCTACACCTATTGCGGGGCCAAACATTGTTAGCGCTATGCAAAAAAGAAACGGTATTGTACTGCCGCCTATGTAGCCAAAACTGTAACCCCAGGCAGACACTCTGTCCATTCGCTCGCGCGTTGTTATGTCGGTTAAAAAGCTGTCGTAAAAAACAATAGAGCCGTTAAAACCAATTGCGCTTAGAACATAGCCAACTAAAAGCCCTTGCCAGCTGTTAAAAACCGCACATAGCGCGGTAGACACAAGGCCCAGCACCAAAAAAGTAGCAAGCAATTTTTTCTTCATGCCTTTAAAATCGCCCACAGTGCCCAAAATTGGCGAGAGAACCGCAACGCACGCAGTTGCTATTGAAGTGCCTATGCCAAACCATGCATCGCCGCCATCAACCATAACGCCTGCAAAATAAATGGGGAAAATTGCCGCCACCATAATTGTTGCGTAGGAAGAATTTGCCCAGTCGTACATTATCCAGCTTTTTTCTTGCTTTGTAAATTTGTTGCTGTTTGCATTTGAACTGTTCATTTTTGTCTCCATTCTGTGCACAGCACAAGTGTGTTTGTAAAATCTCCGTAAAAAATAGAGATTTTTCGCGTGCTTTGCCTTTTAACAAAGCTACCCAAAAAGGCGCCTTAACAAAAAGCGAAAAATAAAATGTGCTAACACGCTATATTATAAGTGTATATCATTTTTTTTGAAAAGCAAGAATAAATTTAAACGGGGCGTGTTAAATAAATTTAACAATGCAATTTTTTAGCAACAAATGGCTGGGGTAATTTTAAGTAAATTATGTTAATTAAATAAATGCAGGGGCGGCTCTTATTGGAGCTACCCCTGCATTTATTTGGCTACTATAACAATTTATGCATAGCCATTATGTTATCTCTCTTTAAAGTTTTTGCAAAAATGTGGTGTATCCATTGAATTAGAACTTGTTTGCTGATGTGTTACCTCAATAGTTGCAAGGTTACATTTGCAGTTATCTACATTGTAGCAACATTCGCAAACGTCACATGTTACGCCTGTGTTATTCATCGTGTTTCACCTCCGTATAAAAAAATAAGCGGTTTATCGCGTGTTATTTTGCTGTTACTAAACCGTATAAATATTATTTGCTGTTTTGCCGCTTTTATACAGGCTACAAGCCATTTATAATGCATTTTATTTATTTACAATGCCCGGTTATTGTGGTACAATTGCATTAATTACTAGTAATGGAGGAAATTATGAAACGTTTATTTTGTTTATTATTAATACTGGTTATATGTACAAGCAGTTTTATTGCATGTTCAGGTACAGGGGCGGCTGATAATGTGGGAACAGCGCCCGAAAGCGACGCACAGCAAAGTGCGCCTGAAGAAAGCACAGCGCAATCTCAAGTGCCGCTTGACACACTTGTTGTGGGCGTTCAAGAAATGTCGGGAGACTTTATAAATGGCTTTGGCAACAACTCGTATGATTTGTCTATAAAAACACTTTTGGGTGGATACATGGACACATATGAAATTGATAAAGAAGGCGAAATATACCTAAACACCGTTGTTGTTGAAAACGTTGAATTTGACACAGCACAAAGCGGCGACAAAACATATACATATACATTGCACGATGATATTTTCTGGAATAATGGCGAGCAAATTACAGCGCACGACTATGTTGCGTCTGTTTTATACTTTTCAAGCCCGCAGTGGGTAGAGGCCGGCGCAAACACAAGCGGCTATGATGCACTTGTTGGCTACGCAGAATACAACGCAGGCGAAACAGACGTTTTTACAGGCGTACAGCTTATAAGCGACACACAGTTTTCGGTTACTATTTCAGCAGAAGAGCTGCCATATTACTGGGAAACGGCACATGCGTCAGTTGGCCCTATTCACTTTGAAACATATTTGAATAATTGTGAAATTGAAAGTGATGAAAATGGTTCAAGCCTTTTGTTCTCTGAGGGCGATTTGCTTGAAAATTGCAATAGAATTGCAAGCGAAGAGCGCTATGCACCCACAGTTACATGCGGGCCTTACAGCTTTGTATCTTTTGAGAACCAAACGGCTACATTGCAGCGCAACGAGCATTTTAAAGGCGACATAAACGGAAACACACCCACTTTAGAATATATTGTTCAACAGGCAGTGCCAATTGAAACAAACGTTGAATGGGTTATTAGCGGGCAAGTAGACTTAGTTGAAGATGTTGTAGAGCATGAGAAAATTGAGGCTGTAAAAGCGTCAAGTTCAGCACAGTATCAGTCATACATGCGCTCAGGCTACGGCTTTTTGGCAATGATGTGCGACATAGGCCCAACGGCAGACTTGAATGTGCGCTGGGCGCTTGCGTCTTTAATGGACAGGTCAGAAGTTGTGAATTATGTTGTTGGCGGCTACGGTGGCACTGTTGACAGTGAATACGGCATAGGCCAGTGGATGTACCAAGACATGGCGGCAGAGCTGCAAGCAGAGCTAATGCCAATTTCTTTCAGTATAGACACAGCGAACGATTACCTTGACAATTCAGAATATATTTACGAAGAAGACGGCGAAACAGCTTTTGATAGGACAATGGCAAACGAAGAGGGCACATATTTGCGCCACAACGAAAGCGGTGAGCCGCTGACAATAGACCACCTAGGGCAAGACAATGTACTTACAGACATTATTGAAATTCAGCTAACAGCAAATGCACCGCTTGCAGGCATAGATTTTAACTTAACAAAAGGTGAATGGGCGGCCGTGCTTGATAACTATTATAATGCTTATGCACTGGGCGACGAGCGCATTTACGAAACATTTAACCTTGCTGTTAACTTTAGCGCAGTTTTCGACAGGTACAACACATGGCACTCTGACTTTTTAGGCACAAACTTAAACAAAGCACAACTTAGCGATGAACAGCTTGACGGGCTTATTATGGAAATGCGCTCAACAGAGCCGGGCAACGCAGACGCGTTTTTAGACGCATGGTTTGAGTACCAAATAAGGTTTAACGAGCTTATGCCGCAAGTGCCGCTTTATTCAAACGAGTACTATGACATATCGCACGTTAATGTTGACAACTTGAACACAAGTATATATGCAGGCTACGAAGAAATAATTTGTGAAATTGCAAAAACTGAAAAATAATTCAGGGTTGTGTTTGCTTAAAGAACACAAAACCAGGTGATGTGAATGTTGCAATACATTTTAAAGCGCATTTTAATTTTAATACCCGTTGCAATTTTAGTATCGATAGTAATTTTTACAATAGTTAAAATAATGCCGGGAGACCCTGTTGCGCTTATGCTGCCCGAGGACTTAACGCAAGAGCAGTATGAGGCGCAATATGAAGCAATGCGCAAAAATTTAGGGCTTGATAAAAACATAGTTGTGCAGTATTTTTCGTGGATAGCAGGCGTTTTTAGGGGCGATTTCGGCTACTCTAACACATATAATCGCCCTGTTTCGCTTGTGATAGGCGAGCCTATGCGCAACACAGTTATACTTAATTTGGGCGTAAATTTTCTGTACCTTTTAATTGCAATTCCCGTGGGCATAAAATGTGCAACAAAGCGGCATTCGCTTTTCGACGGTGGCTGGCAGGTGTTTTCGCTTATTACTTATTCAACGCCGTCTTTCTTTATAGGAATAATTTTAATTTACATTTTTAGCATAAATTTGGGCTGGCTGCCTTTGGGCGGAATGCCAAATGCCGCAATGCTTAGCGGCACACAGCTTTTTGTTCAGTGGCTGCGCACACTTTTGCTACCCACAATTACGCTTACAATTATAAGCCTTGCAGGCGCGGTTAGATATGTAAGAAACGCAATGATTGACGCTTTAAGCCAAGATTATATTCGAACGGCGCGCTCTAAAGGGCTTTCTGAAAAAGTGGTTATTTACAAGCACGCGTTTCGCAATGCGCTTATACCTGTTACTTATATAATTGTGGGCACGCTTTTTTCACTTTTTGCAGGCTCTGCCATAATAGAAAGCGTTTTCGGCTATAACGGCATTGGCTCGCTTATTATTGCGGCCGTTTTTAACCGCGACAACCAGCTTATAATAACACTCAATTTGTTTTATGCGCTTATAAGCCTTGTGTCGGTGCTTGTTGCCGACATAGCGTTTGCACTTGCAGACCCACGTATTAAGCTGAGGTAGTGTTAAATCTACCTTTAACAATTGGCTATTACTTACAGGATTAAAAGTGTATTATATGCTATTTAACAAAAACAAAGAAAACAAAAAAACAACGTTAAGCTCCCTTTTCGGCGCAAAAAAGCAGCCGTTTAAAGGGGGCTATAACACTTTTGAGAGCGAAGACCTTTTGCTAACACCTTTTCAAACTATTTTAAAGCGGCTTTTAAAAAACAAGCTTGCAATAATAGGTTTTACAGGTTTTATGGCTGTTTTTTTGTTTTGCTTTTTGGGCAGCGCTTTAATGCCACTTAACGAGAATTATACAGAGCTTACACATGCAAATTTGCGCCCCGGCACAAACTACTTAAATTACCCCGAAGAGCTTTTGAGCAAAGATATAGCTAAAATTTCTTCGGGCGTGTCTTTTAGTGCGGCAATTACAACAGAAGGCGAATTTTACATTTGGGGCACAGAGCCGAATAAAAGCCAGGAAAATGTGTCTACATACATATTTGATGTGCCAAAAGAAGTGCAAAGCGCGCACATAACAGACATAGCTTGCGGCACAAGCCACGTTGTTGCCATTGATGACAGCGGCAATTTTTACAGCTGGGGCTATAATGGCAACGGCCAAACAGAAATACCTATAAACGTAAAAAGTGTGTTTGCAAACGGCGCAAACAGCATTGTAAAAAGTGCGGCAATGGCGCAGTATACGGCTGTTTTAGGCAGTGATAAAAACATATATATTTGGGGCAGTACACAAGCGGAAACGTTGTTTCTTGTATCGCGAGATGTAAAAGGCCGCATTGTTGATTTTGCCACAGCAGACAGCAACATTGCACTTTTGTTAGACGACGGCACAGTGCAAATTATTGGCGACAGAGGCACGGAATTTGCAATGCTTTTGCCCGAGGAGCTAACAGACGGCAGCGTTAATATTACGCAAATAGAAGCAACAAACAGAAACGTGCTTGCACTTAGCGATAGCGGCGAGCTTTACACGTGGGGAAGCACACAAAACGACCTTTTAAACGTGCCGAACATTGACGGCGCCGTTGTTTCAATTAATGCAGGCTACAATAACTTTTTGGCGCTTACAAATAGCGGTGAAGCTATAATGTGGGGCGCCGATGAATTGACGCGTGTAGACATGCCCGAAAATATGCAAGGTGTAAGCGAAGTATATGCAGATTATTATCAGTTTTACGCAATAGATCAAGACAATGAACTTTTTGCATGGGGCAACAGCGGCTATTTATTTGGAACCGACCAGTTTGGCAGAGACTTATTTTTGCGCATAGTGCACGGCGGTAGAATTTCGCTTACGGTGGGCGCTGTTGCCGTTATTATTTCAGTTGTTATTGCGCTTGTTGTGGGGCTTTCGGCAGGGTATTTTGGTGGCGCGGTTGACCATGTTTTAATGCGCATAACAGACGTTTTTTCGTCTATACCGTTTTTCCCAATTGCAATTACACTTTCGTATATTTTTACGGGTATTTTAACGCAGTCGCAAAGAATGTACATGATAATGGTAATTTTGGGCGTGCTTTCTTGGATGTCGCTTGCGCGGCTAATTCGTGCGCAAATTTTAATAGAGCGCGAAAAAGATTTTGTTTTAAGTGCGCGTGCACTGGGGCTTAAAAATTTAACAATTATGTGGCGCCACATTTTGCCAAACGTGTTTAACCTTGTTATTGTAAACACCACTTTAAGCTATGCCTCGTCGCTTTTATCAGAGGCGGCGCTCTCTTTCTTAAACCTTGGCGTTGCCGAGCCCACGCCCTCTTGGGGCAACATGTTAACTTCGGCACAAGACATAGCAGTTATTGAATTTTACTGGTGGCGCTGGCTTATACCTGCTGTGTTTGTTGTTTTTACGGCGTTAAGCGTCAATGTACTTGGCGACGCACTGCGTGAGGTTATGGACCCACGCAGTGCAGAGTGAGGGGGCAATAACATGAATATACTTGAAATTGATGATTTGCACACATATTTTAATACTAAAAGTGGCGTTATAAAAGCTGTAAACGGTGTGTCGCTGGCAATTGAAAGCGGCAAAACACTTGGCGTTATAGGCGAGAGCGGAAGCGGCAAAAGCCAAACGGCTATGAGCGTTTTGCAACTGTTTGAAAAAAACCAAAACATACATAAAGGTAAAATAACTTTTTGCGGCAAAGATATTACCAATATAAAAAGTAAAGAACTGCGCAAAATACGCGGCAATGAAATATCGATGATATTTCAAGAGCCGATGACAAGCTTAAACCCTGTTTTTACAATATTACAGCAAGTTGAAGAGCCGCTTATGCTGCACAGGGGCCTTAGCAAAAAGCAGGCGGCTTTAGCTGCAGTGGAGCTTTTAAACAGCGTTAAAATACCAAATGCCGCAGGCGTTGCAAAAATGTACCCGCACGAGCTATCAGGCGGTATGCGCCAGCGCGTTATGATAGCAATGGCGCTTGCGTGTAAGCCGAAACTGCTTATAGCAGACGAGCCCACAACAGCGCTAGATGTGACAATTCAAGCGCAAATTTTGCACCTGATGAACGAGCTTAAAAAAGATAATGACACGTCGATTATGTTCATAACGCACGATTTGGGTGTTATACGCCAAATTGCAGACGATGTGTGCGTTATGTATTGCGGCCAAGTTGTAGAACTTGCGCCGGCTGACTATATTTTTGATGAAAACACGAAGTTTTCGCACCCATACACGCGTGCGCTTTTAAAAAGCATGCCGTCTTATGCCGCGCTTAACGGCACACGGCTTTTACAAATACCGGGCAGCGTGCCAAGCCCGCAAAACATGCCAAGCGGCTGCAAATTTGCACAGCGCTGTGCCTATGCAAAAAAGCAATGCCATGAAAGCGAGCCACAGCTTGTGCAAGTGGGCACAGGGCAAAGTGTGCGCTGTTTTTACCCTGAAATTGCGAGGTGTGAACATGCCTGATAAAAACGTGCTTGACAATAATGTACTAATAGAAGTGAAAGACGCAAAAATGCATTTTCCGCTTAAAAAAAGCCTTAACTTTTTTGGCAAAAGGCAGTTTGTAAAAGCAGTTGACGGCGTTAGCCTGCAAATATACGAGAATGAAACACTGGGGCTTGTTGGAGAGTCCGGCTGTGGTAAATCTACACTAGGGCGTTTAATTTTGCAAATGTACAGGCAAACGCACGGCGCAGTAATGTATAAGGGGCAGCTGTTAAACACCATGCCAAAAGAGCAAATGCGCAAACTGCGAAGAGATTTGCAAATAGTTTTTCAAGACCCGTATTCTTCGCTTAACCCACGGCTTACGGTGGGGCAAATGATAACAGAGGGCGTTGTTGCGCACAAAATATACAAAAAGGGCAGCGAAGAGCTAAAAGCGCACACGCTTAATATTATGCAAATGTGTGGGCTTCAGCCGCACATGTTGGAGAGGTATCCGCACCAGTTTTCGGGCGGCCAGCGCCAGCGCATTTGCATTGCACGTGCACTTGCTTTAAACCCAAAGTTTATTGTTTGCGATGAGTCTGTTTCTACTTTAGACGTTTCGATACAGTCTCAAATAATAAATTTACTTCTAGACCTAAAAGAAAACAACAACTTAACGTACCTTTTTATATCGCATGATTTAAGCGTTGTTAGGTTCATTTCAGACAGAATTGCCGTTATGTATTTGGGCAATATAGTAGAGCTGTGCAAAACCCGGCAGCTTTTTGAACACACAATGCACCCGTACACAAAGGCACTTTTAAGCGCCGTGCCAAGCATAGACAAAAAAGAAACAGCACAGCCCGAAATTTTGCAAGGCGATGTGCCAAGCCCCGTTGACCCACCAAGTGGGTGCAAATTTCACCCGCGGTGCAAATATGCTAAAGACGTGTGCAAAAGTGTGCCCCCGCCATTAAACGAGGCACAAAGCGGCCATTTTGTTGCGTGCCACCACCCACTGTAATTTTACACAGGCATGTTATGCAGTTTTAGGTAGTTTTGGCGTTAACTAAATAAAGTACATATAAAAAGGCGGCTTAAATGTTTAAGAAATTGCGCCCTGATTTATTTAAAGACAAAACAAAAGAAGAGCTAAACGAACACTATGATAAGCTTGAGCTTGAAAAAGGCGATTTTACCGCCATGGTAATTGCGGCCGTTCTTACGTTTGGGCCGGTTATAATTGCGGTGTCGGCAATTTATATTATCATAGCGTTACTGTTTGGCGCATAAAATACGGCGCTATGCCGGAATTATTATTTATAAGGGGTAATTAATGAAATTTTCACAAATACAGTATAAAAGGCCAAACACCGCCGAAATGATAGGGCAGCTAAAATGTGCGGTTACAGATTTTGAAAGCGCACAAAGCGTAAACGAGCAATTTTTAATATACGACAAAGTGGACGACATTTTTGAAAATTTTTTAACACAGTTTTCAATTATACGCATTAAATATAACCTTAATTCAAACGATGAATTTTACAGCGAAGAACAGGTATATTTAATGAAAGAATATGCTAAAATGATTGAGCAATTCAATTTGCTTTCGAAAAAATTAATAAAAAGCCCATACCTTGATGAGCTGCGCACAAAAATAGGCGACGTTACAGTTAAAAATATTGAGCTTATGTTTAAAACATCCTCGAAAGAGACGCAAAGTCTTTCACTAAAAGAACGCGGGCTTGTGCAAAAATACACAAAGCTTATAAGCTCACTGCAAGTGGAGTTTAACGGCGAAAAAATGCCGCTTACAAAGCTTGCGCCATACAAAGAAAGCACAGACAGAGAAATTAGAAAAAGCGCATATGAAACAGAGGGCAACTGCTATAACAGCATAAAGCCAAAACTGGACGAAATTTTCAGCGAGCTTGTGAAAGTAAGGTGTGAACAGGCGCAAATTCTTGGGTACAAAAGCTTTGTAGAGCTTGGTTATGCACGAGTGAAAAGAAACTGCTACACACAAAATGACGTTGCTGTGTTTAGAAAAGAAGTTGTGCAAAATGTAGTGCCTATTGTTACAAAAATTAGAAAAGCTCGCCTAAAAAGGCTAAGTATTAACACAGACAAAATGAATTATTGCGATATGTCGCTTTCTTTTAAAGATGGCTCGCCAAAGCCTGTGCAAGACCCACGTGAAATTTTAAACGCCGCAAAAATAATGTACAGCGAAATGGCAGAACAAACAAATGAAGCTATAAACTTAATACTTGATAACGAGCTTTACGACGTGGAGCCGCGAGTAGGCAAAATGCCCACGGGCTTTTGCTCGCACATGGCCAATTATAACTACCCGTTTGTTGTGGCAAATTTTAACGGCACATCAACCGATGTTTATGTGCTAACACACGAAATAGGGCACGCTGTTGCAAAATATTTGCTTTATAAAAGTGGGCGCAAGCAATTTACTACAATTTCAAGCGACATATCTGAAACACATTCTATGGCAATGGAGTTTTTGGCAACGCCGTGGTATGAGCTGTTTTTTAAAGAGCAAGCGCAAAAGTATGCGCTAGCCCACGCCGAGGACGCACTTATATTTTTGCCGTATGCGTGCCAGGTTGATGAATTTCAAGAGTTTATTTACAATAACCCAAACATTACGCCGAAACAGCGAGATGAAAAATGGCTTGAACTTGAAAAAACATACCGCCCCGACATTAGCGCACAAAGCGTGCCTTTTTATGAAGACGGTGCAGGCTGGCAGCGGCAGGCGCACATATACAAATCGCCTTTTTATTATATTGACTATGCGCTGGCGCAGGTGCTTGCGCTGCAAATTTTTGGCATGTATTTAAACGACAAAGACAAAGCCTTAAAGCTGTATTTTGATTTTATTGACAACAGTGACAGAAAGACATTTGTTGAATTGATAAGCTATTTAAACTTGCTTTCGCCTTTTTCTAAGGGCTCGCTAAAGCAAATAGCAGAAAACATTTGTGAATATATTGAAAATATTATGTAAAACAGTTTGTATTAAAAATATAAAGTGTGATATAATAAATTATATGCGAAAGGAGGATGGTTTTGAAAAAAGCGTTTGAAAAAATAATAGAAAACGAGCTGCTTTTTGCGGAATTGTCCTCTAAGCAATTTTCCGATAAAAGCGGCATAAACCGCGAAAATGTTAAAGAAACACTTGCACAGCGCGGAGTAAAAATAAGGCAGATAATAAGCGAGACAAACGAGCTTATAGAAAAGCATATTACGCCGTTTTTAAAAAACCCTGAGAGCGCAACGCACGAAGAAGCGCTTCAATATCAAGAAATGGCAAAAAGGCTTTCGGGTTATAAAGAAAGCATAGACACGGGCCTGTCTTATGATTTAAGAGATGCACTTACACGCTATGCAAAGAGCATAAATAACGACGAAATGTTTATTGAAAACATGTTTTTTAAAGGGCTTGCGCTTTTTTATTTGGACAGGCTTATATTTAAAGGCAATATGTCTGAATGTTACGACAGCATAATTGCATTTAGTGACAGATACGAGGAATTTTCTCCCGAAACACGCAATTTAATAGTTAGGGCTTACGGCAATTCATATATAAGCGTTGAAAACCTTGATATTGATGAGATATTCAGAAGGTTCGACAGAGCGTTTGATTTTTGGACAAACACCGCAAAAAGAATTGACCCTGAGTTCCCGTGGGCCGCATACTATTCTAACATAGACGAAAACATTTGCTCGTCGACAATTACGGTTTTGCGCAGTGTAAAATGTATTACAGTAAAAGACGAGTATAAACAGCGCCTTTTAAATGCCGCACAGGCGCTTTACCAAAAAGTGCTTGACTGCGAGGACGTTAAAACAAACGATTATACAAGCGCACAAGTTAAATGTATTTATTACTACACCGCCGCAAGGTATTACAATAATTTAATAACAATAGAAGAGTTACTTGATGTTTTGCTTGATTTGCACAAGCAAGCAGATGACGAGTACACCTACGATGATGTGTATAAAAAGCTTCATATTAGCGGCATGTACCTTTACTATTTGTACCATAATAGGCCAATAGCGTATACAGAAGAAGATGTACAGCGAATAGCGAAAGAAATTGAAGCTGATGTATTTAAGTATGTGGAAAACATGCCGGAAAGTATGTCGAGCGAGCACACTTCAAACATGCTTACAAACTTTGCCGTTGGAAGCCATAATATTTTTGACGATTACACATACTTAAAGCTTGTGTTATCGCTAACTGTTTTTAGGCACACGCCAACATACGTTCACTCGGTTATGGTATCAAAAATTTCCTTTGTTTTATCAGAGTATGTTATAAAATATATGCCCGAGTTGTTTTTGAATTTGCCGGGCATAACATGCGTGCAAGATGTGCGCGATAAAAGCGCCGAAATTTTATTGTTCGTGTGGTTTGCGGGCCTTGTGCACGACATAGGCAAAATTAGCTATTCGCACCTTGTTTCTTTTTATGCAAGGAAACTTAACGACAAAGAATTTGAGATGATTAAACAACATTCGCTAAAAGCAGAGGCGTTTATAAAAAAATCTCCCAGTTATGTTGTGGAAGATTTTGTTCAAGAGTCAATAGAAGCGGCGAAGAGCATTAGTTTTGACGATAACCCCGAGCTTTTTGCCTGCTTTGCAGACGTTGCCTACGGCCACCATAAAAGTTATGACGGTAAGTTCGGCTACCCACCCACGTTTGACAACTTGAAATCGCCCGTTAAGCAAATAATAGACATTATAACTATTGCAGACTCTATTGACGCCGCAACAGACAGCGTGGGCAGAAGCTATGCGCACGAAAAAACGCTTGAGGACATGCGCGATGATTTACTGTCGCAGATACATACACGCTATTGCCCTGTTGTTACAAGTGCAATTTTTGAGGACGAAAGGCTGTATAAAGCAGTTGAAAATTTATTGACAGTTCAGCGATATGACACGTATCATTCTTGTTTTTCTATTGAAGATTTAACAGAAACAATGGTGCCGCCAAGGGCAAGCACTTTTTTAGATTAGCCGTGGCCGAAGGCACAAAAAAAGGTATAGCGTTTCGTCAAAATGCACAAACCAAAAGGATAAAATGTAGGGGTCGGCGCACAGGGCGTGCCCGAAAAGCGCCACAAATGCCCAAAAAATGGGGCGTCGAGGACGGAGGTGTTGACAAAGTCGCCTTCACAAAA
>CAYJHA010000057.1:0-13707 GCA_964369785.1 uncultured Bacteroides sp. | reverse complement strand
AGAGCTGTCAATCTCGGATTGACTGAGAGGGCGCTCTCTAAGTTGACGGCATTGGTCGAGGACGCCGCCCCCTACAAATGACATCATACTTTTGTGCAATATTATTCGGGGTATACCTTTTTTGACACTATGTGCACTATTTTAATAGTGCTAATACTACTGTAAAGCATAAAGCCGCTAAAATGCGGCGGAATGGAGCAAAAAATGAAACTAGCGTTTGTTTATTCAGGGCAAGGTAGCCAAAAAGTAGGCATGGGCAAAGATTTATATGAGCAGAGCAGCATATTTAAAGCTGCCTTTAATTTGCTAGATGAGAATAAAAGAAAAATTGCTTTTGAGGGCACACCCGAAGAACTTGGCAGAACAATTAACACGCAAGGTATTTTAACAGCGTATAACATTGGCGTTACAGAAATGCTGAAAGCAGACGGCATTACGCCAAAAGCCGCTATGGGCCTAAGCCTTGGCGAATACAGTGCGCTTTATGCGGCAGGTGTATTTACAAAAGAGCAAGCGCTTGATATTATAAACTTTAGGGCTACGGAAATGGCAAACGCCGCAAAAGGAACACAGTGTAAAATGGCGGCAATTTTAATGCTTAGCGAAGAAAAGATACAAGCTTGCTGTGAAAAAGCTAGTGAAAAAGGGCTTGTGAGCATTGCTAACTACAACTGCCCGGGGCAAGTTGTAATATCGGGCGAAAAAGAAGCGGTAGAGCACTGTGCACAGCTGTGCAAAGAAGCAGGCGCAAAAAGGTGCGTGTTTTTAGACACCGAGGGGGCTTTTCACACACAGCTTATGGAAAACGCTTACTTGGCACTGAAAGCACGCTTTGAAAGCGAAAGTTTTAACGAGCCGAATATACCCGTTATTTTAAACACAATAGCAAAACAGGCAGAAAATATAGACGAACTTAAAGGCTATTTAGCACTTCAAGTAAAAAGCAGTGTTAACTTTGAAAAATCTATAAAATATATGCAAGAGCTTGGCATTGATACTGTTATAGAGATAGGGCAAGGCAAAACACTTGCAAGCTTTATAAATAAAACTGTTTCAGGCATAAAAGTTTACAATATTGAAAACGTTGAAAGCTATACAAAAACAGTGCAAGAAATTAAGAATTAAGGGGGATACATAATGAAAGGCAAAACAGCAATAGTAACAGGCGGCGGAAAAGGCATAGGAAAGTACATTTGCCTTGCGCTTGCAAAACAAGGCGCTAATATAGTTATAAATTACTCAAGTAGTGAGGCAGGTGCGAAGCAAACAGCGCAAGAGTGTGAGAGCCTTGGCGTTAAGTGCGTGCTTGTTAAAGCAGACGTTTCAAAACAAGAAGACTGCCAAAACATAATAAAAACAGCAGTAGATGAATTTAAAACAGTAGATATACTTGTTAACAACGCAGGCATTACAAAAGATGGCTTGCTTGTTAGAATGACAGAACAAGACTTTGACGACGTTATGAATGTTAACTTGAAAGGCACTTTTAATATGATGCAAGCCGCCGCACGCCCTATGATGAAGCAAAGAAGCGGCAGAATAATTAATATGTCGAGCATAGTAGGCCTTATTGGTAATGCAGGGCAAACAAATTACTGCGCAAGCAAGGCAGGCATTATTGGCCTTACAAAATCATTTGCAAGGGAAATTGCATCAAGGGGTGTAACTGTTAACGCAATAGCACCCGGCTTTATTACAACAGACATGACAGACGCTTTGCCACAGGAGCTTAAAGCAAAAATGCTAGAGCAAATACCGCTTGGCAGCTTGGGCACGTGCGAAGATATTGCACACACAGCGGTATTTTTGGCAAGCGAGGGCGCAAAGTATATTACAGGGCAAACACTGTCGGTAGACGGTGGCATGTCTATGAGATAACAGGAGGAAGATGAAGATTATGAAAAAAAGAGTTGTAATTACAGGCATTGGCGCTGTAAGCCCTATTGGTAACACATCTAAAGATATGTGGCAAAATGCGCAAGACGGCGTTTGCGGAATTGACTTTATAACAAAATTTGACACTGAAGGCCGCAAGGTTAAAATTGCAGCTGAAGTAAAAAACCTAGATATAAATGATTTTATAGATAAAAAAAACATACGCAAATATGCAAGGTTTACCCAGTTTGCATTAGTAGCGGCACAAGAGGCAATGGAGCAAAGCGGAATAAATGAAAGCAACACAAATTTAGAAGACTGCATTGTAAACGTAGCAAGCGGCATTGGTGGGCTTGAAAACATAGAAGTTGAGCAAATGAAAGGCGCTGAAAAAGGCTTTGACAGAGTGTCGCCTTATTTTATTCCTATGGCAATTTCAAACATGGCAAGCGGTGCAATTGCTATAAAATACGGCTTAAAGGGTAGCTGTACATGTGTTGTAACCGCTTGCGCAAGCGGCTCTAACGCTATTGGAGATTCTTTCAGGGCGGTAAGAGACGGCTATGCAACAGCGGCAGTTTGCGGCGGAACAGAGGCAAGCATTACACCACTGGGCATTGGCGGCTTTACATCTATAAAGGCACTGTCTGAAAGTGATGACCCAAAAAGGGCAAGCATACCTTTTGACAAAGAGCGAAACGGCTTTGTTATGGGCGAGGGAGCAGGCATACTTGTTTTAGAAGAGTACGAACACGCCAAAGCACGCGGTGCAAACATTATAGGCGAAGTTGTGGGCTATGGCTCAACGTGTGATGCTTACCACATGACAGCGCCGAGCGAAGACGGCAGCGGCGCTGCAAGGGCAATGGTGCAAGCGGTGAAAGATGCCGATATAAATTTGCAAGACATAGGCTATATTAACGCACATGCAACAAGCACGCCAATGAACGACAGGTGCGAAACAATGAGCATAAAACTTGCTTTTGGAGAGCATGCTAACAATATACTTATATCGGGCACAAAATCTATGACGGGGCACTTGCTTGGTGCCGCAGGCGCGGTTGAGGGCATTTTAACTATGCAAAGCGTTAACAGCGGCGTAGCACTGCCAACAATAGGCTATAAAGTAGCAGACGATGATTGTGATTTGAATGTTGTTAAAAACACAAAGCAAAACATGCAGTGCGAATATGCAATGTCAACATCACTTGGCTTTGGCGGCCACAATGTAGCACTTGTTTTCAAAAAAGTTTAATATGGTGATTAGTTTGAAACAAATTTCAAACTAACCCTCGCAGGGGCGATGCGCAGGGCGATAACCGCCCCTATGCGCAAAAATGCTCTTATCATTCCGACGCTCAGCGTGATAAGAGCGAGATTTTATTTTTATTTTGTGTCGACGCTGAGCGGCGGAATGGAGCATTTAAATGCTAGAAAAATATTTTTCGCAAATTTACACAAAATTTAAGATGAAATTTTATCAAACAGTATTTGCAACTTTTGAGAATAGAGAGGCGAGCCTTTCTGTTGTTGAAACATTTTGCGTAGAGGTAATTTACGCACTGGGCAGGCCAACAGTTAAAGAGTTTGCAGAGTTTGCGCAAATAAGCCCACCTAATGCAGCTTATAAAGTGCAAAGCTTAATAAAAAAAGGCTATATACAAAAAGTGCAAAATTCGGGTGATAAAAGAGAATTTTATCTTGAAGTGACACATAAATATTTAAAATATATGGGTATCACTTACGACTATATAGCAGTTGTAATGCAAAGAATGCGCGAGAAATTTAGTGATGAAGATATAGAAAAGCTGGAAGAAATACTAAAAGTATTGTCGGACGAGCTAATGCCTGAAGTTACTTTAAAGGCAGGAAGATTTGAATAGTAAGTTTTAGCGTAAAAAAATGTAGGGGCGGTCCTATGTGACCGCCCGAAACCATGAACTTTTCTGTTGGTTTCGGGCGAACACACATATAGGAATTCGCCCCTACAATTTTGCGCATTATTACAATTACGTTAAAGCCCTGCATTTTTATACAAAATTTACGCTATTAAAAAATAAAGTAGCACAAAAGCGCCAAGCACTATTCTGTACTTACCGAATATTTTGAAATCGTGCTTTTTAACGTAATTCATTAGAAAATTAATCGACACCATAGAAACAATAAATGCCGTTATCATTCCGGCTGCCAGCACTGTAATTTCCGGCAATGTGAAATCAAGGCCAAAATCAAAAAGCCTAAGCGCACTTGCGCCGAACATAACAGGCACTGCAAGGAAGAATGTGAACTCAGCGGCAAGCGTTCTTGAAAGCCCAAGCAGCAAGCCGCCTATAATTGTAGCGCCGCTTCTGCTTGTTCCCGGTATTAAGCTTAGCACCTGAAAAAGCCCTATATAAAGCGCGATGGGGTAAGTTATTTCGCTTACAGTTGTTAGTTTACCTGCTTTGCTTGTAAACTTATTTTCAACAATAATAAACGCTATACCGTAAATTATTAACATAGCGGCCACAACATATGCGTTGTGGAAATTTTCCGTTAGCCACTCATCAAACAAAAGCCCCATTATAATAGCCGGTATTGTGGCCACAAAAACTTTAAACCACATTTGCCATATGTCTGCTTTACAGTATTTTTTAATTAGTGTTGTCTCGTTTTTTTTATTGCAAAACGGCCACAATTTGTGCCAGAACAAAACAACAACAGCCATAATTGCCGCCAGCTGAATTACAACGTCGAACATTACTTTAAAGTCTTCGCTCATTCCAAACTTTATAAACTCATCGGCAAGTATTAAGTGCCCCGTGCTTGAAACAGGTAGCCACTCTGTTATGCCCTCTATAATTCCTAAAATAACTGCTTTTATAATGTCTGCCATTTAAAACCCGCTTTCTAAAATTATTCCACAATGTCTGCAAGAAAATAATTCGACACTATCAATGCGCCCATACATAAAAAGTATACTATCATGCCAACATTAAATATGCTGTGAAATATTGCTTTTTTGGGCAAAAGCCTATAAGGCTTATTAAAATAAAGTGCTTTATCCATTAAAGCTTTTATAAAAATTAATGTTGCAAGCGCTATAAACACTATAACTAACGCCCCTGTAACAACAGCGCCAACTTCACTAATGCCAAACGTGGGAATTATCATTGTGCCTATAATGTTCATAATAAAATGAAGTGCTATCGGTATAAGAATATCACCTGTTCGCACAAAAACATACGCGAATAAACAGCCAAGCGCACATGCGTATAAAAGCTGTGTTAAATTGCCGTGAAACAGCCCAAATAGTACACCGCTTGTTATAATATAGCAAACATCGCCAAGGTGGCCAATTTTTTTGTGCAGTATTTTTCTAAACAATATTTCCTCGCCTATTGGCGCAATTATACACGCCGATATAAAAAGCCATAAATATTCGCCGTCAGCAAGTAACTCGTCAAAAATATTAGGCTCTGTGAAGCCTGTAAGCTCTGTTATAATAGTTTGAAGCATAACTGTTATAAAGTTAAATGCGTACGCCGCGCCAAGCATAAAAATAACAAATAAAATAGCTTGCTTTGCACTTAGCCCAACTTTCATTGGGGCTTTTACTTTAAACGGTATAAGCTTGTTTATAACTATAATAAAAAGCGGAAAAGCCACAGCATAAAGCGACAGCGCATTTACCACCCACATTATCCACGTTGCATCGTAATTGTTGTAAAAAATAAGCGCAAAAACAGAGCTTATTACAATTGACGCGCCCAAATAAAAGGCCATAAGCAAAAAGTAGCTTAAGCCCAGCATTGACATTGTTTTTCTGAAAACTTTAGTTGTTAGCATGTATTATAAGGTCCTTCCAAATTTCATAAAGTAGCAATTAATATATATTATACTTGCGAGCGAGCAAAAATGCAACTGTGGCAGATAAAACTATAATTAATATACTGTGTTAGTGCTTTGCAAAATAAAGCTAATTATTTTTTGCAGTACACTTGTGTAACAAACGAATAATATGTTATTATATCTTAAACGGAGGGTTTAATATGTTAATATACATTTTATATGCAATTTTAATAGTAGTTGCTTTGTTTTTTGCTACTCTTTCTTTGTTTGCTATACGTGCAAAGAACAATGTGCCCACTACGCAGAAACTTGATAACTTGCCAAAATTCGAAGAAAACGGTGTTAAGCGCGACTATGTGAAAAATTTTTGCGAGCTTATACGCATTAAAACAATTTCACATACTGACGCAAAACTGGACGACGAAAACGAGTTTGAGCTTTTTTTGAAAAAACTGCAAGAGCTTTACCCCACACTTTTTGAAAAGTGCGAGCCTGTATTTTTTGGCACAAAAGGCGTTTTATTGCGCATTAAAGGCGATAGCGACAAACAGCCTAGCGTTTTAATGGCACACTACGACGTTGTTACGGTAGACGAGGCAAAATGGACGCACCCACCCTTTTGCGGCGACGTTATAAACGGTGAAGTTTGGGGGCGCGGCACAATAGACACAAAAATTACCGTTTTTGGCATTGCCGAAGCGTGTGAAAACTTAGTGCTAAACAATTTTAAGCCGAAAAACGACATATACATTGCCTTTGGTGGCGACGAAGAAGTTAACGGAAGCGGTGCAAGAGACATAATAGCGCACTTAAAAAGCAAAAATGTAAAGCCTGCACTTGTTGTGGACGAGGGCGGCGCCGTTGTGGACAAAATAATGCCGGGCATGGCAAAACCCGTTGCTGTTATAGGCATTGGCGAAAAAGGGCAAATGAACGCAACGCTTAAGCTTACAGGCGAGGGCGGGCATGCAAGCCGCCCAAGCACGCCAAGCCTTTTGGGCAAAATGTGCAAAGCTGTTCAGCGCTGTGAAAAAAGCAGGTTCCCCGGGCACGTTACAGCGCCTGTAAAAGGTATGTTTGCAAGCATTGCACCGCATGTGGGCTTTGGTATGCGTTTAATTTATGCAAACATGTGGTTTTTTGGCAATATTTTTTGTGCACTGGGTGAGGTTATGGGCAGTGAGTTTAACGCAATGTTTCGCACAACACTGGCATTCACAACGGCCAAAGCGTCAGACCAATATAATGTAATGCCAACAGAAGTTAGTGTGGGTGTGAATATAAGGTCGCTAAACACAGACACAGCGCAGAGTATAAAAGAGCGCATACAGCGCATTATAAAAGACAAAGACATTGATGTTACGTTTGATATGGCATATGAGGCAAGCCCGTATGCCCCTTGTGAGGGCGAGAATTGGCAGTGCCTTGTAAATGCAGTGGGCGAAGTTTTCCCAAACGCTGTTGCGGCGCCGTACCTTATGATGGCCGCAACCGACAGCCGCTTTTACAACGGTTTTTGCGACAATATATATAAGTTTTCACCTGTTTGCCTGTCAAAAGAGCAGCGTATGCTTATACACAGTAACGACGAGCGATTGCCTGTTAAAGACATAGAAAAAGCAGTGGAATTTTTCACAGCGCTTGCGGTACAGTTATAATTATAATAAAGGATGGTTTTAAAATGATAAACATTAACGTAAACGAAGAATATTTGGCAGAGTACGCAAAATTTGCTGTGCAAGTGGGCGTAAACCCACAGAAAGGGCAAACGCTTATTATACGTGCACCTATTGAGGCAGCGCACTTTGCGCGTTGCTGTGCCGCCGTGGCTTACGGCGTTGGCGTGCGTGAGGTTGTTGTGCACTACGGCGATGAAAGGCTCTCGCGCATTAAAATGGAGTATACAGCAACTGAAGTTTTAGAAGATGTGAAACCATGGCAACTGCGAAGCTATTTAGACTATGCAGAGAGTGATGGCGGCGCTTGTGTTTTAAGCATAATATCACGCGACCCGGAGATATTTAAAGGGCTTGACGGCGATAAAATTGCAAGGGTAACAAAAGCTACAACAAAAGCGATGAAGCCATGGCAAAACCTAACAATGGGCGACAAATTGCAGTGGAGCATAGTTGCTGTGCCGGGCGCTGCATGGGCAAGCAAAGTTTTTCCGAACATGCCAACAGAAAAGGCTGAGGAAAAATTGTGGGATGTAATTTTCGATGTGTGCAGGGTAAAAAGCGGCGATGTTGTTAGCGCGTGGAAAGAGCACGTTGCAAAAACAGTTGCACGAAGAGACCGTTTAAATGAGCTGAATATAGACACACTTCATTTGACAAGCCAAAACGGCACTAATTTGGAAATAGGCCTTGCAGATGATGCCGTTTGGGACGGCGCCCAGAGCAAAACACCGGAGGGCTACACATTTATAGCGAATATACCGACAGAAGAAGTGTTTACAGCGCCGCACCGCTTGCGCACAAACGGCGTTGTGTACGGAACAAAACCATACGTTTACAACGGGAATATTATTGAGGGCTTTAGCCTAACGTTTAAAGACGGTGTTGTTGTTGACTTTGACGCTTATGCTGGCAAAGAAGTGCTTGCAAAATTGCTGGAGACAGACGAGGGCGCACGCCACATTGGCGAAATTGCACTTGTGCCTGCTTCTAGCCCTATAAACAAAAGCGGCATACTGTTTTTAAACACACTGTTTGATGAGAACGCCGCCTGCCATATTGCATTTGGCAAAGGCTACCCGGGCACCGTTAAAGGCGGCAATGCCATGAGCACAGACGAGCTTATTGCAAAAGGCGTTAACGACAGCCTTGTGCACGAGGATGTAATGGTGGGCTCGCCTGATATGAGAATTACAGCAGTGACAAAAACGGGCGAAAACGTGATTATATTTGAAAACGGCGAGTGGGCGTTTTGAGATAGAAAATAGTGATTAGAAATCAGAAATCAGAAACAGGGATTAGAAATTATAAATTATAGGGTAGTTACAAAATTGCTTTGTAGGGGCGCTTTGTTGCTTCAATGCCAACAACTTAAGGTTTGATGATGTGGATAAGTTTGTTATACGGGCGGCATTTCGCCGCCCGTAAGGTTTGATGCCGCGGCCAAAATAAAGCCTACATATGCGGAAATTTATTTATTAAAGGAGCTATACAATGCGGCGAAAAGAACGCGAAGTGATAGACAGCGGAAAAATAGACGAAATTATAAAAAACTGCAACGTTATTCGCCTTGGTTTTTACGATGATGAAAACGGCGAAGTTTACATAGTGCCGCTTAATTTTGGCTTTTGCGAAAACAGTTCATTTTTTGATGAAAACAGCGATGAAAATGAAAAAAACAGCGATTTAAGCAATAGCGGCAATGGCGGCACAGCCAAAACAGGTCAAAGGGTGTTTTATTTCCACAGCGCAAAAACAGGGCGAAAAATTGATTTAATTAAAAAGCACGGTGCCAATAATAAAGTGGGTTTTGAGCTTGATATAAACCTTGAAACTGTGGGCGGCAAGCTTGCCGACGATTACACAACACTGTACCAAAGCATTATTGGCACAGGCACAGTTAGCTTAGTTGAAGAATACAGCGAAAAATTGCACGGCTTACAGGCGCTTATGTTAAGCACCACCGGAAAAAGCGGCTGGGATATAACAAGTAAAATGGTAGAAAGCGTGTGTATGTTTAAACTTGTTGTAAGCAAAATTTCTTGTAAACAAAATTTAGGCTAATTTTTTAAATTTTTTGTCGAATTAGCGTTTTTACACGATTGATTTATTAATAAATTGTGATATAATGTAATCATTGTCAGCATATATTTTTGTAGACTTGTTTAAATTGGCGGGCCGCTTGCCAAAAAATGCGGTAGCATAGCACAAATGAATTTTCACCGGCCGCTTGTGGAAATTTACGCAGAGTTTGTGCTTGAGGGGGCGGCAGAAGGAGTTAATCATGGAACAAAACAACAATTTTAACCAGCAACAAACAGGCACACCAACACCAACACCAACATCAACACAGCAACAGCCCACACAAAATTACAGCCAACCGCAAAACGGCGGCTACTACCAACAGCAAGGCCAGGCAGGCCAAGGTTACCAACAACAGCCTGGGCAAAATTACCAATATCAACAACAATATTATGCGGCGCCTACACCACAAGCAACACCGGACGCACTTGAAAACAGGGGGCTTGCCGCAATTTGCTATCTTGGCCCGGCTTTTCAAATTTTAGCACTTGTTGCAAATGGCAAATCTGCTTTTGTAAGGCACCACGCAAACCAAGGTTTAGCGCTTGATATACTTACACTTCTATCGGCACTTATGGTTATTATCCCTATACTAGGCGCTATTGCATACGGTATTTTCTCAATAGTTCTTCTAGTTTTCAGAATTATGGGCATACTTAATGCAAGAAAATATAAAAATTCAGTGCTTCCAATTTGCGGCGAATGGAAGTTTATTCGATAGTTTAACACTGTAAAAATTATTAATACTGCTACGAAATGTTTGTGTTTCGTGGCAGTATTTTTTTGTTCTAAAAAAGCACCCTTAAACATATTAGTGTAAATATATAATAAAATAAAGGGCGTGAAAAAATGGACAAAAATGCACAGAGCTATTACAACGCGGTGGCGCAATTGCCGCAGTATATTGCAAAACCTTTAAGCCTTGTATGCGAGCAAACGGCTAAAACAGTAACAGAAGTACGTCTTCGTAATAATAGGCCTGTTGTGCTGTCTACAACAAATGGCAGCTTTTTTATAGACAAAAGCGGCAAGGGTAGCCGGCACCTTTCAATTAGCGCATTTTGTACAAGCCACGATGACATTGAAGAGTGCTTTAAGGCGGCGTGCGCCTATTCTGTTCACACATACGAGCACTACATACTAAACGGGTTTGTGCCGCTTGGCGGTGGGCACAGGGTGGGCATAAGCGGCACCGCCGTTTGCAACGCACACACAATAGAGGCGGTGAAGAACATTACATCGCTAAACATAAGAATTGCACGCGTTGATATACACAAGTGCGATGAAAATATAACGTCGCTAATACATAATATGAACGGCGGAATTATTTTGGCAGGCGAGCCGGGTAGCGGAAAAACAACAGCACTGAGAAGTGTTATGAGAGAGCTTTCAGACCTTGGCAAAAAAGTGGCGGTTGTTGACGAGCGCTTTGAAATTGCACCGCTGGCACGCACGGGGTTTGCCTATAACATTCCGCTTAATTGCGACATAATGTCGGGCTACCCAAAGCACGAGGCTATGATACAAGCTGTGCGCAGCCTTTCACCCGATGTAATTTTGTGCGATGAGATAGGCAATTTTGAGGACGTGCACGCTGTTAAGCAAGCGGCAAACGCAGGTGTAAAATTATTCATAACAATGCACGGGCGCGACACAGCCTCGCTTCGTATGCGCCCACAAGCACGTGCCATTATGCAAACGGGTGCTTTTACAAACATAGTTTTTTTGAAAAGCGGCAAAACTCCCGGCGTTGTAAGAGAGGTAGTTTATGTTTCAAATGACATTTAAATTTATAGGTGCCGTTTTTGTAATAGCGGCTTGTGCACTAATAGGCTACAAAAAGGGCGAAAGTTTTGTAATTCGCGCTGAAATATTAGCAGAAATTGTAACAATGTTGAGAAGTATAAAAAACAACATTTTATATAAAAAAGATACTACGGCAAAAGCAATAAATAATGCCTTAATGTGCGAAAATTTGCGCCATATTTCGTTTACAATTGATGAAGACAACACGCCCAATTTTCCCGGGCTATTAAAAAAATCACTAAGCGGCACTGAAAAAGTAATGGCACTTTATTTAAGCAAGCATGAAATAGCAGAGTTTTTTAACATGTTGTACAGGCTGGGTGGCGCAAACGCAAAAGAGGAAACACAAAAGCTTGAGTACACAGCGCTTTATTTTGACAATTTGCAAAAAAAAGCCGATGAAAACGCAAAAGTACAGCTTAAACTATATAAAAGCCTTGGCTTTGCGGCAGGTGCGGCAATAGTGCTTTTATTTATATAGTTGATAATTGCAAATTGTACCCATAGGAGTTAAAAATAATGGATATAGATTTTGTTTTTAGAATAGCCGCCATAGGCATAATTGTTGCGGTGTTAAACCAATTACTTATACGCTCGGGCAGGGAAGACCAAGCAATGATGACAACACTTGCAGGGCTTGTTGTGGTGCTTATGATGGTTGTTACACAAATTAGTGTGCTTTTCAATACAATAAAAGACATTTTTGGGCTTTAAAATATGGAAATAACATCAATGCTGGGCTTTGCACTAATTAGCCTTTTTTTATATGGCATATTGCGCCAATACAGCCCAAACCATGCGCTTCTTTTAAGCGCTTTGTGCTGTGTGTTTTTGTTTATCTTTTCTGCAAATTCGCTTGCCCCCGTGCTGGGTTTTGCAAGCCGCCTTGCAAGCTACACGGCGTTTGGCAACTTATCGCTAATTTTTAAAGCTGTGGCAATTGCGCTTTTAACACAGTTCACAGCGGATTTATGCAAAGAAGCAGGGCAAGTGTCGCTTGCAGGCGGTGTTGAGCTTTTGGGCAAAACAGGAATACTTATTGTGTGTGTGCCGCTTTTTACGGCCATGGCCGACATAATTCTGGAGCTGTTACAATGAAGTTTAATAAATATATTTATAAAAAAACAGAAAAAAACGCTTTTAACCATAAAACGTTTAAAATAATTAAAAGTTTAATGCTAAATATTTTGCGCTGTTTATTTATGTTTGCAGTGGTTATTTTACTTAGTGAAAATGTACAAGCGTACGAAATAAGCACAACAACAGACGAGCAGCAGTTGCAGGGCGGCGATGCTCAAAATGACACAGCACAAGACTTTGCGCTTGAAATGCCGGGCGAGTGGCAAGAAGTTATAGACAATGCGCCAATGACGGCGCAAGAGTTCCAAAACGCAGAGCCCGAGGGAATTATAAACAGCTTTATTTCAAGCTTGCTTGATTACATAACACAGCCACTGCAACTTTTTGCACGTGTTTGCGCTGTTATTGTGCTAGTGTCACTTGCAAAAAGTTTTGCAGGCGCAAATGTGCAAAACGAGGTTATGAATTTACTTGACATTGTCGCGGCAATAAGCATTTTTACAATTTGCAGCGTGCAAATTTTAAAGCTATCGGCCGGTGTGCAGGGCGTTTTGGCTGACGGGCAACTGTACCTTGCAGGCTTTGTGCCGGTGTTTGCAACTGTAATGGTAAGCACGGGTTATGTGGGCACGTCTGCCGTTTACAGCGGTGTGTTTTTTGGCGCTTGTGCACTGATAACTTCGCTTTTCATTAACATAATTTTGCCGTTTGTGCGCATTTTACTTGCAATGCACATGGCGGCAACTGTAGATGTTTCGCTTGATTTGTCAAAAGTAGCGTCAATTGTAACGCGGTGGATGAAATGGGCGCTTACTATACTCTCTGCTGTTTTTGTGGCGGTGCTAGGGCTTCAAACTACGCTTGCGGCAAGTGCCGACAGTGCGGCTTTAAAGGCGGGTAAATTTCTTTTAGGCAGTACAATTCCCGTTGTAGGCAGGGCAGTGTCGGACGCAATGGGCACTGTGCTTGCAGGCTTAAAGCTTGTGAAAGGGTCTATGGGCTTTGCCGCAGTTGCCGTTGTTATTGCCGCTATTTTGCCTGTGTTTTTGCAGTGCCTTGGCTATTATTTAACGTTTACAGTAAGCAGTTTTGTGGCAGGTGCAACGGGCAATGTTAAAACAGAAAAAATGTTCATGGGCTTTGCGTCTTGTATTGGTGTGTATATGGCGGTTACACTTCTTTTTGCGGCT
Source organism: uncultured Bacteroides sp. (assembly GCA_964369785.1). GTDB lineage: Bacteria > Bacillota > Clostridia > Oscillospirales > Ruminococcaceae > Ruthenibacterium. The sequence continues at coordinate 167 of CAYJHA010000057.1, read as the reverse complement.
ATGGTAACTGTGGCAACGTGCATGATGATTGTTATAGGTACAGGTGGGTAGCATCCGTTCAATATTCGAACGGGTGCGAATACTGAACGGAGGTGTTGACAAAGTCGCCTTCACAAAAAGCGTCGGCAAAATTTCCGTCATATTTCACAAAAATGCTCGTTAATACA
>CAYJHA010000056.1:4800-13776 GCA_964369785.1 uncultured Bacteroides sp. | reverse complement strand
ACGGAGTGATGAAAGATTTATCAGTGCTGCAACAATCGCCTTTTACGGATAAAGGTAGTGTTGTGGATGTGTTTGATGATTTAACTGTATGGATGGGGATAAAAGGTGTGATTGATAGTATAAATGCTAATGTGGCGGCGTAGGTTTGTTTTTGAATTATTTATGTTATAATAATAGGCAAATAAATTTATATTTAGTTTATTATAAATGCTAAAAAAGAGGGTATATAAAGAGGAAGTATGACGAATAAGAAAAAAGGAATATTTTATATAATTTTAGCGGCATTTAGTTTTGCAACTATGAGCCTTTTTATACAGCTTTCAGGTGATGTACCTTTTATGCAAAAAACACTTTTTCGCAACATTGTGGCACTTTGTTTTGCATTTGCAGTACTTTTAAAACAGGGGAGTAATTTTAAACATAAAAAAGGCAATTTTAAGCTTTTAGTATTGCGCTCGACATTTGGCGCAATGGGTATATTTTTGAATTTTTACGCCATAGATAATTTAATTTTATCAGATGCTACAACCATAGCAAAGTTGACACCGTTTTTCGTGATACTATTTTCTTATTTTATATTAAAAGAAAAAATTAAATTATGGCAATTTTTTTGTATTTTGATAGCTTTTTTAGGCAGTTTGTTTATAATTAATCCTACTTTTATAATTGCAATTATTAGCGGTGGGCAAGTTGAAACAAGTTTAACATCATTACCGGCAATTGGTGGTTTTTTTGGTGCCGTTGCTGCCGGTGTAGCGTATACTATTATTCGCAAATTATCAATTAATGGCGAGCGCGGCCCGTTTATTGTGTTTTTCTTTTCAGCATTTTCAACGTTAGTTTGTTTGCCGTTTGTTGTTTTGAATTTTGAGCAAGTTAGCCCACTGCAATTAATATTTTTAATTGGTGCAGGTGTGTTTGCAAGTTTTGGGCAATTTGCCGTAACTGCCGCATATGCCAATGCACCCGCTAAAGATATTTCTATTTATGATTATTCGCAAATTCTGTTTTCAGCTATTTTTGGTTTGCTTGTTTTTGGGGTGGTACCATCTGTGTATAGCTTAATTGGTTACGTAATTATTGTTGGGGTAGCAATTTTTATGTATAAAAAGGCTGGAAATAATTATTGCCGCTTTACTGACAGCTTGCAAAAGCGACCAATGCCATTCAAGAGGAAGTAGGCATTTCAATGCCTACTATTAATTGCATAGTTTTTGTTTGCAAGCACCTTCTTTTAATTTTTATTCATGTTGTTACTTTGCCCTAAACCTTGCTTTAAACTCAGTTGGCGTTAAGCCCACATTTTCTTTAAAAACATTTGTAAAATATTTAGGGTCATTAAAACCTACATTTAAAGCAATTTTAGAAACTTTTATTTCGCTTGAGCACAGAAGCTGCTTTGCTGTGTTCAGGCGCATTTCTGTTAAGTCTGCAAGAAAATTTGTGCCGTGCTTTCTTTTGTAAAGTGCACTTAAATAGTTCGCTGTAACACCAAGCTCTACCGATAGTGTTTGCATTGAAAGGCCGGGCTCTGAATATCGTGTTAAAATTGCCTGTGCTAAATATTTTGCATATGGGCTTTGTTCGCTTTGATAGTCGTGCAAGCATGTGTAAACACTTTTTATAAAATTTGAAATATACTCTTCTATTTTGTCAAAGCCTGTCAGGGCCGATATTTCTGCAAGAGGGTCTGACGCATAGAAAAATATATCAACATCAAGGCCTGTTTTGGCAGTTAATTGAAGCATTGAAATTACAAACTCCCAGCAAAACCGTTTAACATAGTTAATGTCTTTGTTAGATTTTTTAAATTCGCTCCAAATTTCGTTGAACGTATTTTGTGCCTTTTCTATATTTCCACTGCTTAGGTGCTTGTGAATTGTCTCAAACGTGCGAATTTCAATTATATAGTTTTCATAAGAATATCTTACAATAGAGCTCTGTTCAAATTTTGGAATGTTCACTGTTCTCTTCCAGTTCTTTCTAAACTCGACAGTCTCTTTAATTGTTGAGTTCAACTGGCCTAACTGAACAGGCTTGAAAATATAGCCAACTATAATGTTAAGCTTTATAGCTTCTTGTAAATATTCTTTATCATCGTAGCCACTTATAATTATTGTTGCAGGAAAAAAGCCTTTTTCGTTTGATGCCTTAATCAGCTCAAAGCCGGTTAGAAACGGCATTTTTATGTCGGTTATTAAAATATCAACATCGTATTGCTCAATTAAAGATAAAGCAACTTTTCCATTTTCGGCGCATGGCAAAAGCGTTAGGCCGTAGCTCGCCCAATTAATGTTTTCGGCCAAGCTGTCGCGTGCCAATTTGTCGTCGTCGGCTATTAGTACGTTCATGTTTTACCTCACTAAAAATTATTGCCGGGTATTAATACTTTTGCAATGCAAAACCCGTTTTCTATGCTGTAACTCAGGCCATACGGCTCGCCATATGTGCTTTTTAGTCTTGTGTTTATGTTTAGTATACCGTAGCTTTTTGTAACAGTGTCTTGCCCACTTAGTATTCGCTTAATTCTGTCTATATTTGGTAATATACCGTTGTTTTTAACAAGCAGTGCTATGTCACTGCCGTTTTTTTGCAAACATATTTTTATAATGCCTGCGGTTTCACTCTCTTGTATTCCGTGCAAAATTGCATTTTCTACAAGAGGTTGCATAACAAAGCGTATTGTCTGTTTGTTCAAAAGTGTCTCGTCAATTTCATATTCAACTGTAAAAGTGTTGTTGTAACGGTATTTTTGTATGTTCAAATAGCTTTCCACAATGCTTAACTCTTGCTTTGTTGAAAGGAAGTTTTTTCCTCGGTTGAGTGAATTTCTAAGCATTGTTGCAAGCGCCGTTACCATGTCGGAAATATCTTGCACATTGTGTTTTATTGCAACCCAATTTATAGAGTCTAGCACATTGTATAAAAAATGTGGGTTAATTTGCGCTTGCAACATTTTCAGCTCAACTTCTTTTTCATTTTTGCTAAGCTCATAAATGTCGTCTATAAGCACATCAGTTCTGCTAACCATTGTGTTGTAATTATCGTAAAGCAAGCCTATTTCTTTTGTGTAACGCCGCGGCTTTGATGCAGGCTCCATAAAATTTGCATTGTTCATGTGGTGTATAAGTGTGTTAATTGGCTGTGTAGTTCTATAAGACACAAAAAGTGCAATTATAACTGCAAAAGCGGCCGCAAAAAGGCCTGAAATAGCTATTGTAATGTTAAGGCTTGATGTGCTCTTCGATATTTCGTTTGTGTTAAAGCCACTTACAAGCTTAAAACCGGGTAGTGTTAAGTTGCGGCTTGCCATAATATAACTGCTTGTTGTTGCGCTGCCGTTTACCACAGCTTGTTCAATGTCGCTTTCTGTTATTAATTTTGGTGTTGCGTACGGGTATATAACTTCATTTTCTCCATTTAAAATAAGTATAGTGCCCACTTTAGTAATGTTTGAAAAGCCAAGCTCTGCAATAAGTGTGTCAAGGCTTATGTCGGCAACAAGTATTCCAAGTTTAGTTTGCCAATTATCAGTGCTTGTAACAGGCTGTGTAATGCGCAAGTAATAGCGCTCTCCATCGTGGTGTACATAAAAATCGGGCTCTGTTTTGCTTACTTCGGGTATGCTTTCGCTGTGTGCGCTGTTTAAAGTGTTAACGGCAAGCGCATTGCCACTGCTGTTAATAGGTAGCAGTGACAGCTTTGCAATTATGGGGCATGCCGTTGTACTTGGCAGTGTAAAATTGCTAGCTAATAAAGCTGCATTTTCTGATAAATAAGAGCTTTCAAGCTCAAATTGAAGCGTTGAGTCTACCGCGGCCTCCAGCAAAAAGTTATGAACTTGACCTATTGTGGAGTCGAACGAAACAACGTAGCTGTCAAGTGCAACTTCGTGCGAGGCTAAAAGCTGGCTTTTAATTGAGTTGTTAATATAAAAAAATACAAAGATGTAAACGATGAAGAGTACAAATACTATTGTACCTATAAATAAAAGAAATATTTTTTTAAACAATTACAAAGCCCCTTTTTACTTATTAATTATTTTAAATACTATAACAAAGTTAGTATGTTCACTTTTTATATTATACATATAATGTGAAGTAAAATAAAGTAATATCACTGTTTTTTATGAAAAGCACAAACAATACACCATAAAATTGTTATTAACAGTGTAGAAATTTCTACCTTTTGTTGACATTTCTGTCTTTTATTTATTATATTTTGTACTATAATAAAAACAAGCAAGCAATATTGCGCAAAAAATAACGAAGATATGTAAAATATTGCTTCCGAAATTAAACAAACAGGAGAAGAGGAGAGATAACATGAAAAAACACATAGCTTTATTATTGGTTCTTACATTATTCGTAGGTTTGTTTGCAGGTTGCGGCGCACAAAGCGGTAGCGACACAATTGTAATAGGCCTTTCGGTGCCGTTAACAGGTAACTCTGCTGAGTATGGCCAGCAATTTGAAATTGCGGCTAAAATAGTGCAAGAAGAAATTAACGCAAACGGCGGCGTTAACGGCAAACAACTTGAGCTGAAAATAATGGACAGCAAAAACGACGCAAAAGAAGCAACAGACATAGCAAGGGTTATGGTTGAAGACAGCGAAGTACTTGCAGTTATAGGCGACTTTTCAAGCACAAACAGCATGGCCGCCGCACCAATTTACCAAGAAGCAGGCCTTGTAATGTGCTCGCCGTCAGGCTCTCACCCAGACTTGCCACCTATCGGCGACTATATATTTGCAGCGCCGGGCATGCAATCAGACGAGAGTGTTTTTGCGGCAAAAGCTGTAAAAGATTTTCATGGCTTTGAGTCGACAGCTATTCTTTACATGAACAACGACTGGGGCGTTTTGGCAGAGGAATCTTTCTTAGTAGGCGCAGAGCAAGTTGGCCTTGATATCACAACATCGGCATCGTTTGTTGCCGGCGAGTCAGACTTCAAAACAGTTCTTGCAAAAGCACGCCAAACAGAGCCTGAATCGCTTACACTTCTTGGCAACTACAGCGAGCTTGCATCTATTGTAAAACAAGCGGGCGAAACAGGCTGGGATGTGCCTATCATCATCTCAGGTTCTAGCTGTACACCACAATTTATAGAGCTTGCAGGCGAAGCAGGCGAGGGCGTTTTGTCAGAGACAACATTCTTCTTTGAAAAAGATAATGAATACCAAATGGATTTCTACAACAAATTTGAGGAACAAGCAGGCTTTGCACCAACAGTTTTTGCAAGCCTTGTGCACGACACATTGGGCATGTTCTGCGAAGCAATAGAGGGCGTTGAAGACTTAAACCGCGAGAGCTTTAGAGACGCAATTGCAAGTTATACTGATTACTCGGGAATTATGGGCCCGCTTGTATTTAACGAAGACGGCGCCGCAGTTCGCGATTACAGAATAGCAGTTATAACAAATGGCGAGTGGGACCCAATTTCAGAATACGGGGACCTTGCATAGTTTTAATTCATAACATTTTAGTCGGTAATAGTGTATTGATTATGGTGAACTGAAAAGTTCACCATAATTGTTCACTAAAGAATGGAGATTTTTATGTACTTACTGGAACAGCTGTTTTACGGGCTGTGCCAAGGCAGTATTTATGCACTGCTTGCAATTGGTTACAGCATGATAGTTGGCGTAACAGGCCTTGTTACGTTTACATACGGCGAAGTTGTTATGATAGGCGCATACACCGCGTACTACGCAATGACAGGCATGGGTGCAAACGTGCTTATAGCACTTATTTTAGCATTCGCCGCAAGTGGGCTATTAGGCGCTTCAATATTTAAAGTATGCTACGAGCGCTTTTTAACAGTGCCCACATATATTTCGCTTGTGTGCACAATAGGCTTTAGCATGATAATTAAAAGCCTTGCACAAATATTTTTTGGCGGCGAAACAAAGGGCGTGCCACCACTTTTACAAGGCTATGTAGAGCTTGGCGGCATACGCCTTTCATACTTGCAAATATTTATATTTGCTGTTGTAATAGTTTTATCAACAGGGCTTACAATTTTCCTTTTAAAAACTAAGGCGGGCATGGTTTTTCGCAGTGTGTCACAAAACAGAAAGGCCGCGGCACTGCTTGGGGTAAACGTTAAACGTGTAATGATAATGGGCAATGTAATAGGCTGTGCGCTTGCAGGCGTTGGCGGCTGTTTGCTTGCACTTTACTACACAAATGTAAGCCCACTTATGGGCGGCTCTGTCGGGCTTAAGGCGTTTTCATCATCAGTTTTGGGCGGGCTTAACAACGTTGCGGGTGCGGCAGGCGGCGGCATAATTATAGGTGTGTTTGAAAACCTTGGCATTATGCTAATAGGCACAGGCCTGCGCGACGCTATTTCATTTGTGTTCTTGCTTCTTGTGTTGCTTATTAAACCTCAAGGCCTGTTTGGGCGTAAGGGGGTTGTTAAACTGTGATAAACACATTGAAAAACCAACTGGGCAAATTAAAAGCGCTGGTGCTTAAAAACAAAATTTTGTCGGCTATTATATGCGCAGTAATTCTTATAGCATTGCCGTTTATTATTAATAACAGTTATATCACGTCAATTCTTGTGAAAATACTGCTTTACATAATGCTTGCAAGTTCACTTAATGTAATTAACGGTTACTCGGGCCAGTTTAACATAGGCCAGGCGGGCTTTTATGCAATAGGCTCTTACACAGCGGCTATATTTTCAACGCGTGTTGTGGGCAATTTTTGGCTTGCACTTTTGCTTTCGGGCATTGTTACGGCGTTTTTTGGTTATATAGTATCTTTCCCGGCACGCAAATTGTCGGGTGTTTACCTTGCACTTATAACACTTGGCTTTTCAGAGGTAACGCGCCTTGTTGTGCTTAACTGGAATGGGTTTACAGGCGGGCCAATGGGCATTAAAAGCATACCGCGTGCTACAATTTTTGGCTATACTATAAAAAGCGCAACAGATTTTTACTTTTTAGGTCTAGTTCTAACAGGGCTCTCTGTTTTAATAATTTACAGGGTTATTCACTCAAAAATAGGGCGCGCTTGGCTTTCAATACGCGAAGATGTAACAGCCGCAAAGTTTTTGGGCATTAATGTTAATGCAATGAAATCGCTAAACTTCACTTTTGCAGCTTTCATAGCAGGCATTGCGGCTTGCTACTCAACATTTTACTACCAGTTTATAGCACCTGATATGTTTATTGTAGATGAGGGGTTTAACATACTTGCCATGACAGTAATAGGCGGCCAAGGCACACTTATAGGGCCAATACTTGGTGCTGTTATTGTTAACACACTAACAGAGGCAATGCGCTTTGCAAGCGAGTATAGGCTTGTTTTATACGGGGTGCTTATAATTATTATGATGTGGGTGCGCCCACAAGGCCTTGCGGGAGACTCTAACAGTATTTTCGCCGTTACATCAAAAGCGAAAAAGAAGAAAAAGTAAAGGGGGTGCTTTAAATGACTGCATTTGAAACAAACGGCGCATGCATGTATTTTGGCGGGCTTAAAGCAGTAGACGACGTGAGTGTTAAAGTTAAAAGTGGCGAAATATACGGAATAATTGGCCCAAACGGCGCAGGTAAAAGCACTTTTTTTAACCTATGCTCCGGCGGGTATGTGCCAACAAAGGGCAGTGTTTACTTGTTTGAAACAGATATAACGAAATATACCTCAGACAAAATTGTGCGCCTTGGGCTTGCGCGCACATTCCAAAACATTAAGCTTTTTAACAACATGTCCGTGTTCGAAAATGTAAAGGCGGGCTTTCATATTCACGAAAAATGCAATTTGTTCGATGCCATTGTGCGCAACAAAACGTATAAAACTAACGAAAAAACAGCAAACGAAAAAACCGCAGAACTGCTTGAAAAAGTAGGCCTTACCGATGTTAGCACAACAAAGGCCGGTAACCTTTCATACGGTGTACAGCGCAAAGTTGAAATTGCGCGTGCGCTTGCAACAGCGCCAAGGCTTTTAATGCTAGACGAGCCGGCCGCAGGCATGAACCCGCAAGAGACAAAAGAACTTTTAAACTTTGTTAAAATGATAAACTCAATGGGCATAACAGTTATTGTTATAGAGCACGACATGAAGTTTATTATGAACTTGTGCGACAGAATTATGGTGCTAAATTACGGCAAAAAAATATGCGAGGGCACGCCACAAGAAGTTAAAACAAACGAAGACGTTATAAACGCTTACTTTGGCACAAAAACTAATTTCGACATTGCCGAATAGGAGAACATTTATGCTAAAAATTGAAAACCTAAGCGTTAGCTATGGGAAAATAAACGCCTTAAATGATGTGAGCCTTGAAATAAACAAAGGTGAAATTGTTGCGCTTATAGGTGCAAACGGTGCGGGTAAAACGTCTACTTTAATGAGCATTTGCAACCTTACAGACAAAAGTGAGGGCAAAATAACATTTAAAGGCGAAGATATAACTAACGAAGACCCGGACAAAATTATACGCATGGGCATGGCACACATACCCGAGGGCAGGCTTATTTTTCCAAAAATGACAGTTGAAGAGAATTTAATTATAGGCTCTGTTTCGAACAAAAAATTGAGCAAGCAAGAAATTAAAGAGGCTATTGAACAGCAGTACGAGCTTTTCCCACGCCTTGCCGAGCGCAAAAAGCAAATGGGCGAAACGCTTAGCGGCGGCGAACAGCAAATGCTTGCAATAGCACGCGGAATGATTGCAAACCCTGAGTTTGTCATGTTCGACGAGCCGTCGCTTGGGCTTGCACCTATTGTTTGCACTGAAATTTTTGAAATGATACTGCGCATTAAAAAAATGGGCAAAACGGTGCTTATAATTGAGCAAAATGCAAACCTTGCACTTAGCATTTCAAACAGGGCGTATTTGCTTGAAATGGGCACAATTGTTTTAAGCGGCACAGGCAAAGAACTTTTGAACAACGAAGAAGTTAAAAAAGCTTACCTTGGCATGTAAATTGTTAATATTAGCCATTTCGAATACTAAAC
>CAYJHA010000056.1:0-4700 GCA_964369785.1 uncultured Bacteroides sp. | reverse complement strand
TATATAACTTGGTATGTGGCTGTGCCACGCCATTAAATAGTGCTCTGCCACAGAGCAAAAGGGGATTTATAAATATGAAACTGTGTAATGACACAAAAATAGCACTTATAGGCTTTGGCTTTTTGCTTGAATTTTTAAGCCCTTGTTATATGCGCTTTTTTGATGAAAAAAACGTTAAAACAAACATTGTAGCCGTTACGGCAGACGAAAAAAACTGTGCGGCCAAAAATGCACGCTACCCTTTTGAAGTAAAGCTTGGCGGCAATTTGCAAATGCTGAAAGACTTAACGCCGCACATAATTTTATTTGCACCGCCGCCCAAAGTGGCGCCCGCTTTAATTGAAGACACACTAAAACCCTATTTTGCGCATTGCAGGCAAAATGGGTTGCAATTGCCCGATGTGTATGCGTTTCCCCCCTCGCCGCAAGCTAGCTACTATTTGCAACAGCTTGGCGAAGACGCAAACGTGTGCAACATTTTGCCAAACATGATGAACGAAATTAACGGCAAACCACTTGGCGGCAAAGAGGGCAATACATATATATCTTACCCAAAGCAAAATACTTGGAATGAACAGAGCCGCGAAAATATAACGCAGTTTTTCTCATACATTGGCAATGTAATAGAAATACCGCCAGAAAAAGTACTTGATATGCTTGGCACACTTGCAACGCACGAGGCAATATCTTTCCTTGCGTATGATATAAGCGACGCATTAAAAGGCACACTTTTAGAAACACCTGAAAACGACTGTGCAGAGAGTTTAAGGGCTATCTTGCAAAAAGAAACAGGTTATAAGCCTGAGGGTAGCCTTGAGTGTAAAGTGAAATGCACACAAGAGCTTGAAATTATATTAGCAAAAATTATAAAAGCGTGGGCAAACGGCGCACAAAACTATTTGCTAAGTGTAGGCTTTGAAGAAAAACTTGCACAGCAAATAACAGTGCCAACGCTAGACATTAACTTGCACGGTGCCCAGGCACAAACAAGAGAATTTACAGAAACAGAGCTAAAAAACCACGCAACAAAAGGCGGCGTGGCCGAGCGTGCAGAGCTTTGCTACAACTTGTTAGTGCGGCAAAAAATAGTAGACACATTGAAAAAAATGCCACTGCAAGAACCCGGCGAGAACTTTTACAAATGGGTTGAAAGTGTAGTTTATAATATATCTGAAATTGTTGCAATACACGGGCGGCGCCTTGCAAACAGCGACTATGCGCTAGATTTTAAAATTATGCACCACGCACTTTTGTACACAATGTTTGTGCGCAATGCAAACGCCATAGGCGGTGAAAGTGCTAAAGCGGCAATAGACAGCGGCACGGCACTTTACGCAAAGCAGCGCGGCACAAGAATGAAAAAGCGCACGCTATTGCACGGAGACAAAAACGACATGCTTGGCTACCAAATTTACGGCGAGTGGGCCGCGCCAAACGGCGAACTTTTAAGCCGAACAAGCGAGACACTACCCACTTTTACAATTGAAGTAGACAGCTGCCCGTGGTATGCCGCGTGCGAGGGCTTTGGCTATTTGGAAGAGCTAAAGCAGTACTGCAAAAAAATAGACGAAATGCTTGTTAAAGCGTACAACAGCGAGCTTGAGCTGGGCGTTTTAGGCTTGCGCCCGTTTGGCGATAAATGCTGTAATTTTAAGTGGAACGGCCTTGCAATGGACGATGAAGCCACAAAATATTTAGAAAAGCGGCGAAGCGAGCTTGGCACTAGCTGTAAGAAAGACTGGAAGTACCACACACAGCACATGTACAGCGCAATGTGCGAGGAAATATTAAAACTTGAAAAAGGCGAAGACATTGTGAAAAAAACACTGGAAGACTTTGAAGTTGTTTTTGGCACAAGCATGAAAAACATTGCTGTTGACTGCAAAGATGTTGACTTTTTTTCAATTTAATGTTAAATAAAATATTAGATAGTTTCAACTACTGTCGACGCTATCTAGATAAAGCATTTGATTTAAACACCGAAAGGGGCAAGCCCACATGGATGAATTTATATTAAATTACATAGAAGAGCACAAAGGCGATTTTACAAAGCTGAGCCATGACATTTGGGACAACCCTGAGATTGCGTTTAATGAAACATATGCATGCGAAAAAACAGCAGAACTATTAAAGCAAAACGGCTTTGAAATAACAAAAAATGTTGCAAATTTAAGCACAGCTTTTGTGGCAGAGTACGGTAGCGGCAAGCCTGTTATAGCTTTTCTTGCAGAGTACGACGCACTGCCAATGTTAAGCCAAAAAGCGGCAGAAACACAAAGTGCTCCCGTGTGCGAAAACGGCCCGGGGCACGGCTGTGGGCACAACGCACTTGGGGCAGGGTGTGTAGGTGCGGCAGTGGCACTGAAAAATTACATGATGCAAAATAGTTTAAGTGGCACTGTGCGGCTTTACGGCTGCCCTGCCGAAGAAAACGGCTGTGGCAAAATGCACATGGTAAAAGCGGGTGCGTTCAGCGATGTTGACATAGCACTTACATGGCACCCCGATACGAAAACAGCGCCAATGACAATGACACAACTTGCTAATGCCAGCTATATTTTTAGCTTCGAGGGGAAGTCGTCACACGCGGCAATGGCGCCGGAAAATGGGCGAAGTGCGCTTGACGCGTGCGAGCTTATGAACGTGGGTGCAAATTATATGCGTGAGCATATAAAATCATCTGCACGTATGCACTATGCATATTTAGATGTGGGCGGCAGTGCACCAAACGTTGTGCAAAGCACAGCGGCGCTGAATTACTTTGTGCGCTCGCCAAAATTATGCGACGTAAACCACATTGTTAAGCGCTTAATTAACGTTGCAAAAGGTGCCGCACTTATGACAGAAACTACGCTTAAAGTGCAAGAAGCGTTTGTTATGAACGACTTTGTTGTAAACCACACAGTTGCAAAAGTTATAGGCGAGGCGCTTAAATTTGCAGGCGGCCCTGCTTTTGACGACGGCGACAGAGAGCTTGCACAAAAGTTCAACGCGCTGTTTACTAAAACACAGGTACAAAGCGATTTGAATGACTTAAAGCTGTATTTGAAAAACCAAAATGAAAATGAAAATACAAATGGCACAGAACTTGAAGAGTACGAAAAAAGTGCGCTTATTGAAGACGTTTTCGGCTACAAAAAAATAGATTATTGCAAATTCGGATCATCAGACGTTGGCAACGTTAGCTATGAAGTGCCAACAGGCTGGCTTAGCGTTGCTACACTTGCATTTGGCACGCCACTGCACCACTATTTTGCAACGGCGCAAACAAAAACAAGCATGGCAGACAAGGCGCTTTTGTGCGCGGCAAAAGTTTTGGCACTTACGGGCGCAAAATTTTTAACAGATGAAACACTTTTAAACAGCGCAAAACAAGAAATGCGCACAAACGGAGAACTTGACAATGATTAACGAATGCACAAAACTTACACAGCAAGATTATGTAGACATTTTAAACAGCGAGCTGTTAGTGGCAACAGGTTGTACCGAGCCCATAGCAATAGCACTTGCGGGCGCAATAGCAAAAAAAACAATAGGTGAAGACATTTTACGCCTTGAAATATCTGTTAGCAACAACATTTTAAAAAATGCTAAAAGCGTTGTTGTGCCAAACACAGGCGGCGGCAAGGGCATTGAGTGCGCACTTGCCGCCGGCGCCACAGTGGGCGATGATAGCAAAGGCCTTGAAGTAATAGCAAGCGTTACAGAAGCTGAAAAGGAAATAATTCGCAACTTTTTGAAAAAAGTGCCAATAAAAATATTGCCGCCCGAAAACGACAATATTTTCGACATTATAGTGCGTGCATTTTCAAAAGAGCATGTGGCCAAAGTGCACATTACATCTTGCCACACAAATGTGCACGAAATAAAGATTGACGATAAAATTATTGAGAAAAACAAGAGCGTTCAAGATGTGAAAAACAACAGCAAAGCCGCAAATATGAGTGTTAGCGACATTTTAAATTTTATTGAAAACGTACCCGTAAATTTAATTGCACCTGCTGTTGGCCGCCAAATTGATTATAACACCGCAATTTGCAACGAGGGCTTGCAAAACAATTACGGTGCCAATATAGGTAAAACACTGCTTAAAGCATATGGAGGCGATGTTAAAATACTAGCAAGCGCACTTGCCGCGGCAGGAAGTGACGCAAGGATGAGCGGCTGTGAAATGCCTGTTGTAATTGTGTCGGGCAGTGGAAACCAAGGCATAACGGCGTGCGCACCTGTTTGTGCATATGCTAAAGAGCTTCGCCTTTCAAGAGAAGATACAATACGTGCTGTTGCACTTTCAGACCTTATTACAATACACTTAAAAACAGGCATAGGTAGGCTTTCTGCCTATTGCGGTGTTGTTTCGGCAGGGTGCGCTGCAGGCGGCGCAATTGCCTACATGCACGGCGGCGGCGAAAGTGCCGTTAACCATGCCATTGTAAATTCAGTTGCAATTGTAAGCGGCATTATTTGTGATGGCGCAAAGCCAAGCTGTGCAGGCAAAATTGCAAGCGCTGTGCAAGCAGGCATTTTAGGGTGGCAAATGTACGAAAACGGCCAGCAGTTTTATGACGGTGAAGGCATTGTGAAAAAAGGTGTTGAGAACACAATAAAAAATGTTGGCCGCCTTGGCAGAGACGGAATGAAAGAAACTGATGTTGAGATAATTAAAATGATGCTTGAGTGATATAAAACTGCTTTAAAAA
>CAYJHA010000055.1:11475-13902 GCA_964369785.1 uncultured Bacteroides sp. | reverse complement strand
CCGCCCCTACTACCTTGTGTCATTTAAAAGTTTACAATAGATGTCGAGATGTTTTTGTTCAAAACAAGGCGGAGGATTGAGGAATACTGTGTGTATTCCGATTGACGACAACGCAGTTTTGGGCAAAAACAGCCGACAGATATGTAAAGTTTTAGATGATACAAGGTACTAAAAAATCATATAATAATATCAGCTTTTATTTCGCCTTTGTCTCAACGTCGTTTTTAACTTGTGCAATAAATTCATCAACACTCATAACGCCGCCGTTTTCTTCTTTTCTTGCACGCACGGATATGTTTTTTGCCTCAACCTCTTTTTCGCCCACAACAAGCATATACGGCACTTTTTCAAGCTGTGCTTCCCTTATTTTATAGCCCACTTTTTCACTGCGGAAGTCTGCCTCTGCACGTATTCCTGCTTTTTTTAGTGTGGTTAAAACATTTTTTGCATAGTCTGAATATGTGTCGCTAACCGGTATTATGCGCACTTGCTCCGGGCTAAGCCATACAGGAAGTGCACCGCCGAATTTCTCGATAAGAAGTGCAATTGTGCGCTCATAGCAGCCTAGCGATGTACGGTGAATTATAAATGGGTATACCTCTTTGCCGCTTGAGTCAATATAAGTCATGCCAAATTGCTCGGCAAGGTATGGGTCAATTTGCACTGTAATAAGCGTGTCTTCTTTTCCGTACACGTTTTTAATTTGTATGTCAAGCTTTGGCCCATAGAACGCGGCCTCGCCGTCTGCTTCTTTATAGTCTAGGCCTAAATTGTCCAGCATATCGCGCATAATGTCTTGCGTAGATTCCCACACGTCTGCCGTGCCGATATATTTTTCGTTATTATTTGCGTCCCATTTTGAAAGCCTGTATGTCAAATCTTCGCTAAGGCCTATGTCGTCCATAACTTCTTTTGCAAGTTTAACGCAGTTTTTGAACTCTTCTTCAAGTTGTTCGCGCGTTAAAATTAAGTGCCCTTCGCTTATTGTAAACTGGCGCAAGCGAATAAGGCCGTGCATTTCACCGCTAGCTTCGTTTCTGAAAAGTGTGCTTGTCTCGCCGTATCTAATTGGCAAATCACGGTAGCTATGTTTTTCGTTTAAATAAACTTGATACTGGAACGGGCATGTCATTGGGCGCAGTGCAAAGCACTCTTTTGTTTCGTCCTCTGCGTCGCCCAAAACAAACATACCGTCCCTGTAATGGTCCCAGTGGCCTGAAATTTTATACAAATCGCTCTTTGCCATTATAGGCGTGCGCGTCATAACATAGCCGTATTCAAACTCTTCTTTGTCTTGAATATACCTGTTTAAAATTTGGAAAAGCTTTGCGCCTTTTGGCATTAAGATAGGCAAGCCTTGCCCCACAACGTCTGCTGTTGTGAAAAATTTAAGCTCTCTGCCTATTTTGTTGTGGTCGCGTTTTTGTGCTTGCTCCACTGCTTCAAGGTGCGCTTCAAGCTCGCTTGCTTTTGGGAAAGCAGTGCCGTAAACCCTGCAAAGCATTGGCTTGTTAGAGTCTCCACGCCAGTAGGCGCCTGTTGCGCTCGTCAATTTCACAGCTTTAACGGTGCTTGTGTCTGTAAGGTGCGGGCCTGCGCATAAATCAAGAAAATCGCCCTGTTTATAAAAGCTCAGCACATCACCTTTTGCGTGGTGCTCTTCTATAAGCTCCAGCTTGTACGGCTCGTCTTTCATAAGCTGTTTTGCCTTTTCGTATTCAATTGTAACTTTTTCAAGTTGCAAGCCTTGTTTGCAAATGCTTTTAATTTCTTTTTCAATTGCGTCTAAATCGGCACGGGTAAACGGTTTTTCTACGTCAAAATCGTAGTAAAAGCCACTGTCAATTGCAGGGCCTATTGCAAATTTTGCTTCTGGGTAAAGTTTTTTAACCGCTTGCGCAAGCATATGGCTTGCGGTGTGCCAAAACGCCTTTTTGCCGTCATCATCGGCAAAAGTGAGTATATCAAGCTCGCAGTCGCTGTTTATTTCTGTGCGTAAATCGCACACTTCGCCGTTTATTTTTGCGGCACATGCGCTTTTGTAAAGGCCCATGCCTATTTCTTTTGCTATGTTTGCGGCGCTTTGCGGCTCAAATTCTCGCTGTACGCCGCCTTTTAGTGTTATTGTCATTTTTTTATCCTTTCGAGGGTGATGATTAGTTGCCGGTTGCAGCAATTTGCATGGAACACATTCGGTGGCGTTCAATTACATGGCAAAATTGATGAATTTACACCGTATTTGTAGGGGACGGGTTTCCCGTCCTGCATGTTTGAAGATGTTGCATTTGTAGGGCACGCATTGTATGCGTGCCGCCACGTAGCAGTTTGCACGCAGTGGCAATGTGGGGCAGTAAGTTCAAGATTGCGACGTTTTTGTTAACGTCATCTTGCCTACGGGCGGCCGATGACCGCCCCTACGATTAGTTG
>CAYJHA010000055.1:2079-11375 GCA_964369785.1 uncultured Bacteroides sp. | reverse complement strand
TTTGTTAACGTCATCTTGCCTACGGGCGGCCGATGACCGCCCCTACGATTAGTTGGTGGTTGTTAGAAATTAGATTTTAGTTGTCGGATTTTTTGAAAACATCTAATTTCTAAGTTCTAGGCTCTAATTTCTAAGTTCTAGGCTCTAGGCTCTAATTTCTAAGTTCTAGGCTCTAGGCTCTAATTTCTAATCGCCGACAACTAACTGCATATCTTTCGCAAGCTTCTCATACTGCGCTTTTGCCTCTTCAAGGCTAGGCGCCTTTGTTGAGTAGTAAATCTTAATTTTAGGTTCAGTGCCCGACGGGCGAACAATTACACTGCCGCCGCCCAAAAGCGTGTATATAAGCATGTTTGCCTTTGGTAGTGTAATTTCTTTAACACTGCCGCTCTCTATGTCGGTTTCTTTTTGCGCTTCAAAATCTTGCACATTCACAACTTTGTAGCCGGCAATGTCTTTTGGGGCGTTTGCGCGTATTTTTGCCATAATGTCGCTCATTATCTGCATACCGCTAAGCCCCTCAAACTCGAAAGAGTCTATCTTGTGCAAGTAGTAGCCGTATTTTTTGTAAATTTCATCAAGTTTTTTCAAAACAGAAGAGCCAAGAGACTTGTAATAAGCCGCCATTTCGCAAATTAACATGCTTGCCACAACTGCGTCTTTGTCGCGCACGTATGTTCCTGCAAGGTAACCGTAACTCTCTTCAAATGCAAAAATAAAACGCTCTTCTTCATTTTTTTCTTCAAGCATTAATATTTGCTCGCCTATATATTTAAAGCCTGTTAAAACACTTCTGTGCTCTACACCGTAATTTTTTGCAATTTCCGGCGCAAGGTTTGTGCTTACTATACTGCTTACCGTAACGGGGTTCTTTGGCATTGTGCCTGCCTCGCACCTTGCGGCGCAAATATAATCTAGCAGTAAAACACCAATTTCGTTACCTGTAAGTAAGGTGTAGTCGCCGCTGTCGTTCTTAACGGCAACACCCACCCTGTCAGCGTCGGGGTCAGTTGCAAGCACAAGGTCTGCGCCTGTTTCATTTGCCATTTTAAGCCCAAGTTCAAGTGTTTGCTTAATCTCGGGGTTTGGGTACGGGCATGTCGGGAAGTTTCCGTCAGGGTGCTCTTGCTCTTTAACAACGCTAACGTCTTTAATGCCAATGTCTGCAAGAATTCTGCGCACAGGTACATTTCCGCTGCCGTTAAGCGGTGTGTAAACAAGCTTTAAGCCGGCAGTTTCGCACAGGCCGCCACGTACACTTTGCGCTTTAATGTTTTTATATAAATCCTCTACAACTTCATCAGAAATATACGCAATATCGCCGTTTTCAAGTGCTTTTTCAAATGCAATAAGCTTTACATCTGCAAATTCATCAGTTTTTTTCATCTCTTCGTAAACGCCGTTTGCAGCAACTTCTGTCATTTGGCAACCGTCAGGGCCGTATGCCTTGTAGCCGTTGTATTTTGCTGGGTTATGGCTTGCAGTTACCATAATACCTGCGTCGCATTTTAGCTGCCTTGTGGCAAAGCTAAGTGCCGGCACAGGCATTAGTTCTTTATAAATGTGTGCTTTTATGCCGTTTGCAGCAAGCACGCACGCTGCCTCTTTTGCAAAAACGTCGCTTTTAATGCGGCTGTCGTACGATATTGCAACACTGCTTTTTTTGCCTGTGTTTTGCGCGTTTAAGTAATTTGCAAGCCCCTGCGTTGCCTTTCTTACCATGTATATATTCATGCGGTTTGTGCCTGCACCTAAAACACCGCGAAGCCCTGCCGTGCCAAAAGCTAATGTCGCGGCAAAGCGGTCTTTAATTTCATCGTCGCTTGTACTTATGGTATTTAGCTCACTTATTAAATCTGTGTCGTCAAGTGCTTTGTTTTTCCATACTTCATATTTCTCATTGTACATGGTGGTTTTCTCCGTTCTATATTAATTTCTACTTTAGTTAGTGTCAGCACTATCTAATATATATGCATTACTTTAAATTATAAATGTAATTTAGCCCAAATAATATCAGTTCACTGTCGTGCACTACTTTGTGCTTGCAGTGCGGCACAACAACGCCGCTTACGCCGCCGGTGGCAACTATAACAGGGCTTGTACCCATTTCGGCTATAAATCGCTCTACCATGCCGTCAATCATTGCTGCTGCGCCAAAAATAACGCCGCTTTGCATACTGTGTACTGTGTTTTTGCCTATTGCGGTTTTACTTTGCGGCGCTTTAATAGATATGCCGCCAAGTGCGCTTGCGTTTTTAGTAAGCGCATTAACGCTTATAAAAACGCCCGGCATAATGCTGCACCCCAGTATTGTGCCGCTTTTGTCTACCGCTGTAATTTTTGTTGCTGTGCCCATGTCTATAACAATGGCAGGTAAGCTGTGGCAGGCCTTTGCGCCTAAAACACCGGCTATTAAGTCAAGCCCCAGCTCTTTAGGGTTATCAATTGCCACTTTAAGCCCTGTGTCCATATCATGGCTTAAAAGTACGGTGTCAATGCCGCAAGTGGTTTTAATTGCGGTGGCAACAACGTCTGTAATTTGCGGCACAACGCTAGACATAATTGCGCCCTTTATTGCGGTTACATCAATTTTGTGCAAGGCAAAAATACCACTTATTTGAAGCGCGTATTGGTCAGGCTCCAGCATTTTATCGGTTGAAAGGCGCGTTGAAAAAACGAGGTCGTTTGAAACATACCCGCCTATTACAACGTTAGTGTTGCCAATATCTATTGCCAATACTAAGCCTTTGCTGTTACACATGTTCGTTTGAATAAATTTCTACGTATTTTTCGCCATCTTTGCTTTGCAAATAAAGCGCGCCGGCCACAAAGCAAAAAAGTGTTGCAAGTACAAACATAATATTTAATGCAAATTTCATGGTTAATACCTCCGGTTTAATTTGTTAATATGGTACAATAAAAAAACTGTCTGCGCCGTCAATGCACGGTATACTTGCGCCTTGAGGCACTAAAAATGCACTGCCAAACGCCGTTTCTTCTGTGCTGTGTAAAAATAAGTTGCCTTGGTAAATTTCGCCGTCATTTAGCTTTGTGCCAAAAGACTGTGCAAACGCTTTTTGCGCTATTTCAAAATTAACGCCCCAATAAAGCCCTTGTTCATCGCCACCTGTTATAACAGGTGCTGCATTTAAGCACGGTGTCATGTCTGTGCAGGTGCTGTTATGTTGCAGTGTTGCTGTTGCGGCTGTGTGTTTTCCGCACGTAACAGTAAGAACATTCTCGCTGTCTATATGGCGCAAAACAAGCGACATAACTGTGCCTTCAAGTGGGCTTTCATCGAAACTTGTGAAACTGCAAAACATTGAACCATTATATGCAAAACTGCGCATATACGTGTAAACATTGTCTCTTTTGGCGCTACCACTGTAATTTGTAACTTTTAAAACAGGCACAGTCTCCATTAAAAGCGGCGTTTTGCCGTTAGTAATAAAATATGGCACAAAAACGCCTCCTTTTTATATTCATCTTAAAATTATAACATAAAAATGTATTTTTCGCAAGTTGCGGTGAAATGATATTTATAGTGTAACCGCAAAAAAACTTTGTTAATAAATAAACTTTTATTGACTAAGAAAATTTTAGTGTTAAAATTAAAATGTTGAAAAAATTATTGTGCTTTTTAACAAAAATTATTCTTTTAGTTTGTAACTATTGAAAAACGGCTGTTTTTTAAAATGGCTTTTTATATCGAATTATCGAAAAGAGGTAGAAAATGTGAAACGCTCGGCACTTGGGGCAAATGTGGGGCACCACAAAAAAACACATGGCATGAAAACGGCTGTTATGCCACTGCCAACTAAAATTATTTTACCCATGCAAATGCACATAGGCGCACCATGTACACCTACCGTGAATAAGGGCGACGAAGTTTACGTGGGAACAGTTGTTGGTAAAGCCGGCGGCTTTGTTAGCGCCGACATACACAGCGGCGTTTCGGGCAAAGTAAGTGAGATTGGCACACTGCGCTATGCAAACGGCGCAAGCGTAACTGCCGTTACAATTATACCCGACGGCAAGCAGACACCTGCCGAAGATTTTAAGACGGGCCCTTTTGAAGTTAACAGCCCACAAACGCTTGTTGAGGCGGCGCAAAAATGTGGGCTTGTGGGGCTTGGTGGCGCCGGTTTTCCCACTGCGGTAAAGCTTGCGCCTAAAGACATTTCACAAATAGACACGCTTATAATTAACGGCGCTGAGTGTGAGGCGTATATAACAGCAGACAATAGCGAGTTTTTAGAGTGCTCTGACACAGTGATGAGCGGCATTGCGGCCGTTAAAAACGCGCTTGGCATTAAAAAAGTTGTTGTAGGAATAGAGCGCAATAAGCCCGAAGCTATTGATTTGATGTTCAGCCTTACGCAAAATGATAGTGACATTAAAATAATGCCGCTGAAAAGCAACTACCCACAGGGTGCTGAAAAAGTGCTTATCTATAAAGCAACGGGCAGGGAAGTGCCGCGCGGCAAATTGCCATCAGACGTGGGCGTTATAGTTATGAACGTGACGACTGTGAGCACGCTGGGCAAGTTTATAAATACCGGAATTCCGCTAACAACAAAGCGGCTTACGGTAGACGGCAGCTGTGTTAAAAACGCACAAAACGTGCGCGTAATAATTGGCACGCCAATAAGCGAAGTGTTAAGCTTTTGCGGCGGAATAAGCGAAGAGACAGGCAAAATTATAACGGGCGGCCCTATGATGGGGGTGTCTGTTGTTACAACAGACTTTCCCGTTTTGAAACAAAACAACGCAATATTAGCCATAAGTGAGGCCGAGGCAAGCTTCCCCGAGCCGTCTGCTTGTATGCGCTGTGGGCGCTGTATTAGCGCGTGCCCTATGGGGCTTTCACCTGTTGAAATAGCAAACGCGCACGCTAAAAACGACGTTGATATGCTAAATAAACTTATGGTTGATTTGTGCATGAGCTGTGGCACATGTACGTTTGTGTGCCCTGCAAAAAGGCACGTTTCGCAAACAATGGCGCTTGCTAAAATAGCGCAAAAAAACGGAAAGGGGCAATAAAATAATGAGAGAAAAATTTATTGTTTCTACATCGCCACACATAAAACAGAACATTTCAACAAGGGGCTTAATGCTTAACGTGGTTTTTGCGCTTTTGCCAACGCTTGTTGTTTCAGGCTTAATTTTCGGCGCTAGGGCATGGCTTTTAATAGGTGTTACAGTTGCCGCTTGTGTGGGCTTTGAAGCACTATATAATATAGTAATGAAAAAAGGCCAGACTGTGGGAGATTTTTCGGCAGTTGTAACGGGCATAATCCTTGCGTTTAACTACCCTGCAACGCTTCCGCTTTACATGGCAATTATAGGCGCATTTGCTGCAATAGTAATAACAAAAATGCTGTTTGGTGGGCTTGGCTTCAACTTTGCAAACCCTGCACTTGTTGGGCGCTGTGTTCTTTTTGTAAGCTTTGCGGCATACATGGCAGACTATGCCTACCCGCAAAACACTAAAATTGACGCACTTGCAAGCGCAACACCGCTTGCACTTGGCGGCGGCATTAACGGCACAGAGGCGCTTTTGCCACTTCTAACAGGTGTTTACGGTGGCGTTTTGGGCGAAACATGTGCTATAACATTATTACTTGGCGGCATTTACCTTGTGGCAACAAAAACTATAAGCGCGGCAATTCCGCTTTCTTTTGTGGGCACAGTGGCGGTTATGTCGCTTTTGTTTGGGCAAGACATAATAGTTCAAGTTTTTTCGGGTGGCCTATTACTTGGCGCAATTTTTATGGCGACAGATTATGTTACAAGCCCGTTTACACTACATGGCAAAATAGTTTACGGCATAGGCCTTGGGCTAATAACTTGCCTAATACGCTTTTGGGGCAATTACAGCGAGGGCGTTAGCTTTGCGCTTTTAATAATGAACATAATTGTTCCTTATATAAACACCCTTACGCGCCAAAAACCGCTTGGAGGTGTAACAGCTAAATGAAAAAATCTGCATGGAGTGAATTTATAAAGCCGGTTGTGGTGCTTGTATCAATTTGTATTGTTACAAGTGCGCTGTTGGCAGTTACAAACGGCGTAACAGAGCCTATTATAATAGAGAGCGAGCGCCTTGCCGCTGAAGCACAGCGCACAGCGCTTTTGCCCGCAGATAGTTTTGAGCAAGTTGAAACAGAGGCCGAGGGCGTAACCGAAATTTATAAAGCCGGCGATGGCACAGGCTATGTTGTAACGGCAGAGGCGAATGGCTACAACGGCGCAGTGCCGGTAATGGTTGCGTTTGACGCAAATGCTACAATAATAGGCGTTAGCTTTTTACCAAACGGCGAGACACCGGGCTTTGGGCAAAAAGTGCGCGAAGAAGAGTTTCAAATTCAATTTTCGGGAATACCTGCCGAGACCATGACACTTTCGGATATTGACGCCGTTACAGGCGCTACTGTGTCGTCATCTGCTGCGGTGGAGGCACTTAACAGGGCAATAACAGCATATGGCGAAGCTAGTGGAAATGCAAGTGGCGCAGTTAATATGGCCGACATGACACGCGACGAAGTGCATGAGATGATTTTGCCAAACAGTGGCGGTGCGGTGCCCATTGATGTGGCCGACCCAAATATTATAGAAGCGCTTAAAGGCGAGAGCTACGGCTTAATTGTTTACGCTGAAGAAGAGGGCTACCACGGCGAGCCTATAACAGCGGCCGTTGGCTTTGACGACGCCGGTGTTATAACAGGCGTGTGGTTTGACGCAAGCGGCGAAACGGCAGGCCTTGGCGACGGTGTAGCCACAAACCCCGATTTTGCACAGGGCTTTATAGGCGACAGTGAAACTGCAGATACTGATATTATAGCGCACGCAACAGTGTCGTCCACTGCGGCAATAGACGCTGTGAACAAGGCAGTGCAATTTGCACAAACGCAATTGGGGGGTTAATGATATGACAAAATTAAAAATATTCACAAACGGCCTCATAAAAGAAAACCCGGCGTTTCGTTTGGTGCTTGGCACATGCCCCACACTAGCCGTTACAACTTCTGTAATAAACGGCGTGGGTATGGGCGTTGCCACACTTTTTGTGCTGGTATGCTCTAACATAGTTGTGTCGCTTTTAAGAAACGTAATACCGGGCAAAGTTCGCTTGCCTGCTTTTATAACAATTATTGCAACTTTTGTTACAATATGTGAAATGCTTATGACTGCGTATTTGCCCTCGCTTGCGCTTGCACTGGGCGAGTTTTTGGCACTTATTGTTGTTAACTGCATTATACTTGGCCGTGCAGAGATGTTTGCAAGCAAAAACAACCCCGTAAGAAGCGCAATTGACGGCCTTGGCATGGGTGTTGGGTTTACGCTTGCGCTTTTCAGCATGGGCGCCGTGCGTGAGTTTTTTGGCGAGGGAAGCCTGGTGGGCGTTTATTTAGTGGGTGAAAAGAGCATTTTCGGCGCAAGTAGTTTGCCCGGTTTAATAGAGCCTATGCGAATTTTCACAATGCCTGTCGGTGGCTTTTTTGTATTCGGCGTTTTAATGGCGCTTGTAATTTTTATAGAGACAAAAACAAACAACAACATAAAGCGCAGTATAGGTTGCGAGGCTTGCCCGTCAAATTCTGTTTGCAGGCTTAAAGAGGAGGTACAGGGATAATGGAAATGTCAACTATCGCGTCAATTTTTTTCACAATGGTGCTTGTAGACAACTATATACTTGTTAAATTCCTTGGCATTTGCCCATTTTTAGGCGTTAGCAAAAAGCTGGACAGTGCCGTGGGAATGTCGGGCGCTGTAATATTTGTTATGTTCCTTGCAACACTTGTAACGTGGCCTGTTTACATGTACGTTTTAACGCCGTTAAACCTTGAATATTTGCAAATTATAATATTTATTTTAATAATTGCGGTACTAGTTCAACTTGTTGAAATAACATTAAAAAAGTTTATGCCGCCTTTATACCGTGCGCTTGGCGTTTATTTGCCGCTTATAACAACAAACTGCGCTGTTTTAGGCGCAGCTAACCTTAATATTTTAAAAGATTACACATATGCACAAAGCCTTGTAAGCTCGCTTGGTGCAGGCGTTGGCTTTATGCTTGCTATGGTGCTTTTTGTGGGCGTGCGTGGCCGCCTTGAAACGGCTAATACACCTAAGTGCTTTGAGGGCTTGCCTATAACGCTTGTATCTGCGGCAATTGTAAGCCTTTCATTTATGGGCTTTGGCGGTGTTATAACAAATATATTTGGGTAATAATTTGGCTTTTGATTGGAGAATGTCAATATGACTGTAATTAGTGCAATAATAGTTGTTGCTGCTTTGGGCATAGCAGGCGGTGCAATACTTGTAATTGCCTCGCACTTTATG
The DNA here is from genome assembly GCA_964369785.1 of uncultured Bacteroides sp. Lineage (GTDB taxonomy): Bacteria > Bacillota > Clostridia > Oscillospirales > Ruminococcaceae > Ruthenibacterium. Next base: position 3,029 of record CAYJHA010000055.1, on the reverse strand, counting down.
CATGTGCACGAAGATGAGCGAATAGGCAAGGTGAACGAAGTTTTGCCGGGCGCAAACTGCGGCGCGTGTGGCTATGCAGGCTGTGCAGATTATGCAAAGGCAATTGTAGAGGGTGCGCCTGTAAACAAGTGTATACCGGGCGGCGCATCATGTGCCGAGGCGGCGGCGGAAATTATGGGTGTAAACGCCGGCGAAGTTGCAAAATACAAAACGTTTGTAGCGTGCCAAGGCAATTACGACAACACACAGGATAAATATGAATACATGGGAATAAAAAGTTGCAGTGCGTGTGTGGCGCTTTACGGCGGCAACAGCACATGTTCATATGGCTGTATTGGTTTTGGAGATTGTGTTAAAGAATGTAAGTTTGACGCAATACACGTTGAAAACGGTGTTGCTAAAATAAACGAGGCTAAGTGCACGGGCTGTGGCGCATGTGAGGCAGCTTGCCCGAAAAACATAATATGGGTGCGGCCTGCGAATGAACACCCCGTTGTGTTATGCGCAAACAAAGACAGAGGCGCAATGACAAGAAAAGCATGTACGGCAGGGTGCATTGGCTGCATGAAGTGCCAAAAAGAGTGCCCTGATGAAGCCATAACAGTAAAAGACAACGTGGCAAGCATTAACTACGAAAAATGTACAGGCTGCCGTAAATGTGTTGAAGTGTGCCCTGTTAAAGCTATTGCACTGCCCGTTTAGTTGTTAGTTTTTAGTTGTTAGAGATTAGTTGCGGGTTTTTGAATAACGCTTGTAGGTGCGGCGATACGCCACAATTAGAAGAAGCTAAAAATAGAATTGTAGGGGCGGCGTTTCGCCGCCCAAAAACGCAGCAAATTAGCAGAAACTAAAAATAGAAATATAATAAATAACCATAAGGACAAACTTTTGAAACTACAATTTACAGTTACAAACACAGAAGACGCCATGCTACTGCGAGATTTCTTGCG
>CAYJHA010000055.1:0-1979 GCA_964369785.1 uncultured Bacteroides sp. | reverse complement strand
TACAATTTACAGTTACAAACACAGAAGACGCCATGCTACTGCGAGATTTCTTGCGGCGGCGCGGCGTTTCGCTTTCTTTAATACGCAGTGTAAAAACGCACGGCGGCTACTTTGCAAACGGCGCCGGAATTTACACAAATGCACACGTAAAAGCAGGCCAGTGCATAGAATTTAACCTTTGCGAAAAACACAGCGAGAACGTTGTGCCACAAGAAATGCCGTTAAATGCTCCATTTGAGAACGAGCACGCAATTTTGCTTAATAAGCCGCCAAATGTAGCCGTACATCCTACATATTTGCACAATGAAAATACACTTGCAAACGGCTTTTGTGCGCTTATGTTAAAACGCGAAACGCCAAAACCGTTTCGCCCCATTAACCGAATTGACAAAAACACAAGTGGGCTTGTGCTTTGTGCAATGAATGAGTATGCGGCGCCGCTTTTAGCTAATAGTGCGCAAAAAATTTACTTTGCCGTTGCAGAGGGCAAAACACCCGAAAGCGGCGAAATAAATTTGCCCATAGATTTAAAAGAAGGTTCTTTCATAACGCGGTGCGTTGCAGAAGGCGGTAAAGAGTGCATTACAAAATACGTTACTTTAGCGTATGAAAACGGGCACTCGCTTGTGGCGGTGCGCCCTGTCACAGGCAGAACACACCAAATACGTGTGCACTTTGCGCACATAGGCCACCCACTTGCAGGCGATGATATGTATGGCGGAAAGAGGGACAAAATAAGCCGCCATGCGCTACACTGTGGGCTGGTGCAATTTTGCGACGTTTCAAAAAAATACGGCGCAATGTGCAAAGAAAGCAAAGCCGAACAACATGCAAAGCAAAGCGGCGAAGTGGCGAACAAAGCATATTTCAACACATCAATAAAAATAGGGCAAACGTGCAAACCACTTGCAAATATTCAGCACATAAATGAAACAATAAGTGTGTTTTTGCCTTTGCCACACGACATGCAAAGCATAGTAAACACAGATATTGATAGAAATTTTCATTACTTTAGTGATTTTGACGCTTTCTAATATGTACTTTTTGTTTAAAATTACACATACAACACTAAACTATTTATAAAATATAATGAAAAATATGAAAATACTTTTAATTTTTTGTTAATTGGTGTATAATATTGTAGCATGTGCATTTCAGCATTAAGTGTACGTGCATAATATTAAATTCTAAAACCAATACTAAATAAGTAAAAGTGTAATAAAACGCACATGTTACCGCTTTAAGCCGCTTTAAAGGGTAGTTTTAACTTGTGCGTTTTGGTGGGGCACACCCTGCAAAAGCGGCAGAATGGAGCAACTTTGGAAAAGTTTGTAGTTAACGGCGGCAAACCACTTATTGGGGAGATAAGTGTTAGCGGGGCAAAAAACGCCGCAGTAGCAATTATTCCGGCAACTATACTTGCTGAGGGCAAGTGTATAATAGAAAACCTACCGTGCATTAGCGACGTTAGTGTGTCACTGGACATACTGGCGGCTATGGGTGCCAGTATTAAGCGCGTTAATAAAAACACACTTGAAATTGACACTACAAACATTACATTCACAAGCGTGCCCAGTGATTTATCACAGCAAATGCGCGCTTCTTACTATTTTTTAGGTGCATTTTTGGGCAGGTTCGGCAAGTCTACCGTTGCAATGCCGGGCGGCTGCAATTTGGGTGTGCGCCCAATTGACCAGCACTTAAAAGCTTTCTCGTCGCTTGGCGCGAAAGACAGCGTTGAGTATGGCATGATACATGTTGAAACTAAAGAGCGCCTACAAGGAAACGAAGTGTTTTTCGACACGGTTAGCGTTGGAGCAACTATTAACGCAATGCTTGCCGCTGTGCGTGCAAAGGGGCTTACAGTGCTTGAAAACGTTGCGAAAGAGCCGCACATTGTTGACGTTGCAAACTTTTTAAACACAATGGGCGCAGACGTGCGCGGCGCCGGCACAGACGTTATAAAAATACGCGGTGTT
>CAYJHA010000054.1:7288-14389 GCA_964369785.1 uncultured Bacteroides sp. | reverse complement strand
AGGTGGCACCGCAGTGCCGGAGAGGGCGTTTTTACGCTTAAGTTGACGGCATTGGACGGGTTTCCCGTCCCGTAATGCAACAATCCCATGAATGCTTTTTGCATTTTACGCCATAGTATGCTATACTGTAAACGAAATTTACACAAACGGGAGACTTTTATGAACTTCAGCGAATTAAACTTACCGCACGAGCTAAACAAAGCAATAGAGCGCATGGGCTTTACAACCATGACGCAGATACAGTGTGAAGCTATACCTATTATGCTTCGTGGCCAAGAGATAATAGCAAAAGCGCCGACAGGCACGGGTAAAACGTGTGCGTTCGGCATACCCATTGTTATGGGCATAGACAGCGAAAAAAACTACCCACAATCTTTAATTCTTGCGCCCACGCGTGAGCTTGCGCGCCAAATTTCAGACGATTTAAAAAACCTTACACATTATTACCCGAAAATTCGCATTGCTACGCTTTACGGCGGCAGTAATATGCAGCGCCAAACGGACAAGCTTAAAAAAGGCGTACACATTATAGTGGCAACGCCAGGCCGCTTGCAAGACCATATAAACCGCAGAACGGTGAATGTCTCGAAAGTTGAGACAGTTGTGCTTGACGAGGCCGACGAAATGCTGAACATGGGCTTTTATAAAGACGTGCGCAAAATACTTGACACTGTGAAAAACAAAAAGCTTCTTGCAATGTTCAGCGCAACAATTAGCCGCGAAGTTATGGACATTAGCTGGCTTTACCAAAGAGACGCCGAAGAAATTACAGTAAACCCTGTTGAGCAAAGTATGCCTAAAATTGCGCAGTATACTATTTTAACAACAGGCAGGAACAAACTTGCTGATTTAACGTCAATTATTCTTTACAAAGATTATGGCCGTGTTATGGTTTTTTGCAACACAAAGTTTACAACGGCAATGGTTGCAAACAAATTGGCAGAGCTTAATTTCTCGGTAGACTGCCTGCACGGTGACTTATCGCAAAACGAGCGCAACAAAATTATGGGCACATTTAAAGCGGGCGAGATAAATATTTTGTGTGCAACAGACGTTGCGGCACGTGGCATTGATGTGGAGGACGTGGACGCAGTATTTAACTACGACGTGCCCGGCGCAAACGAGAATTACACCCACAGAATTGGCAGAACAGGCCGTGCACAGCGCAACGGCGAGGCATATATCCTTTATATAAAAGACGAAGCAAAGCGTGTGCGCGAACTGTTAAGGTATACAAAAAACACCGCTACACCATTGTATTTTGATGAAAACGGTGACTTGTTGACACAAGAAGAGACAAAAGGAGGCGTTTAAACATGCGCTATGTAGGTAGCCATATATCAGCGTCGGGCGGTTATGCGGCAATGGCAAAGCAGGCGCATTTTTTGGGCGCAAACACATTTGCCTATTTTACAAGGAACCCACGCGGCGGCAGTGTAAAAGCTCACGACGAAGAAGATGTAAAGCAGTTTTTAAACCTTTGCGATGAGTATAAAATTGGCAAAATTGTGGCACACGCACCTTACACATACAATGCGTGCGCCGAGAAAAGCCACCTGCGAGATTTTGCACGCGAGGCAATGACAGAAGATTTAAGGCGAATGCAATCACTACCCGGCAACTACTACAATTTCCACCCGGGAAGCCATGTAGGGCAAGGCGCCGAAATTGGCATCGACCTTATTGCAGAGCTATTAAATGACGTATTAACAAGTGATTTAAACACAACAGTGCTGCTTGAAACAATGGCAGGCAAAGGCAGTGAAGTTGGGCGCACATTTGAGGAGCTTGCCGAAATATTGGACAAAGTGGAGCTGAACGGCAAAATGGGCGTGCTTTTGGACACATGCCACGTGTGGGACGCAGGCTATGACATAGTGAACGACTTAGACGGCGTGCTTACGCATTTTGACAAAGTGATAGGGCTTGAGCGCCTATTCGCCATACACTGTAACGACAGCCTAAACGAGCAGAGCGCCCACAAAGACCGCCACGCAAAACTAGGCGAGGGCAAGCTTGGGCTAACTGTGTTTGAAAACGCAATAAACCACAGCGCACTGAAAAATTTGCCGTTTATACTTGAAACGCCGAACGACGATGCAGGCTGGGCAAAAGAAATTGAAATGCTTAGGGCAATGGAGAGATAGAAGCATAATTTGTAGAAGCAGCCAATGCAATGCCGTCAACTTAAGCGTAAAAACGCCCTCTCCGGCACTGCGGTGCCACCTCTCCCGAAGGGCGAGGCAAAGTTTTAGTCTATCGGCTCTCCCTTTGGGAGAGCTGTCAATCTCGGATTGACTGAGAGGGCGCTCTCTAAGTTGACGGCATTGGCGGCCATTGGCCGCCCCTAACGTCTTGCATAACTGCCATTTCGCAATAAATTGTAGGGGCGGCGTTTCGCCGTCCGTAGGTTTGATGATGTGAAATTTAATGTTTAACACGTTTAAACTTACTGCGTTTTCGGGGCACAGCAGAGCCACCGCCCCTACAATATATTATAATATCATCAAATTTGCAGCGTTTCGGGGCGGGAAACCCGCCCCTACAAATTTTACAATCTAATTTTCGCCCCCAAGCCCCATGCTCACACCTAGCGCCTCGTTTACCTGCTGTTGCAATTCGGGTGTTATTTGCCCTGCCTTTTCGCGCAGCCTGTTTTTGTCAAGCGTTCTTATTTGCTCTAAAAGCACAACGCTGTCTTTCGGCAGGCCTGCAACGCCGGCTTTTAGGCCAATGTGCGTGGGCAAGCCGCTTCTGTCTTGCTTTGATGTTATTGCCGCCGCAATAACTGTTGGGCTGTGCCTGTTGCCTACATTGTTTTGAACAATAAGTACAGGCCTTACACCACCTTGTTCTGAGCCGACAACAGGGCTTAAATCGGCATAAAATACTTCTCCGCGCTTTATATCATAGTTAGAAATCATAACAAAAAACCTCCGTATGCAATTTTATAGTTCAACTATATTTTTGCTATATACAGGAGGTTTTAATCATTTTTATAAAAATTTTTTACAACAAGCTTTGCCCATTTATAATAAGCTTAAAAGTAAGCCCTAATTTTTCCGCCGCTTTTCGGCACAGCAACATTCTGTCGAGAAAAATTTCGAAATAATCCATAAGCGGCGAAATTTCAGTATCTATCAACAAATCCAGCACTATAAATTTATTATCTTCAGAAAGTGTTGTAGTCGCTTTTTTTACGGCGTAGTTCACCCTGTCGTGTATATCTATGTTCAAATGGTCACTGTTGCGCACACGCGTTCGCCGCACGTCTGTCTTGTCCGACAAAATAAGCGCCGCCGCAACGCTGTTAACAGGGAAAGCCGTGCTCTCGTCGTGGTTGCCTATTGCACTGCACACAGTTGCAATTTCCGCCGCGTCCATGCCCATTTTGTCAAGTATTCTAAACGCCATAACTGCGCCGCTTTGTGCGTGGTCAATTCTGTTTATTACGTTGCCAATGTCGTGCATGTAGCCGGCAATCCACGCAAGCTCACACGTGCGCTTGTCAAAATTTAAGTCTGTCAATATTTTTTGCGCAAAATGCGCCGTTCTTGTAACGTGTGAAAAGCTGTGCTCTGTATAGCCAAGGCTTAAAAGGCACTTGTCGGCCTCTTCAATATATATTCTTACCTGCTCGTTGTTTTTTATATCTGTTGCTGTAATCATGTTTAAACCCTCATTTTCAACAGTTTGTGTAATTTATGCTTATTACTACATAATTAAAATAACACTTTTATTTAACACTGCACTCAAGCACAACAAACGCCGTGGCAAAATCGCCCTCGTGCGTAAGCGAAACATGCGCTGTTATGCTCTTTTCCTCTGCAAGCTGTTTTGCTTTGCCGCTTAGCACAATATATGGCGCGCCCGTTTTTTTTCTAAGCACTTCAACGTCGCACAAGTTAAAATGGCCTGTTAAAATGCCGGTGCCCATTGCTTTTGAAAAAGCCTCTTTTGCCGCAAAGTTTGCCGCAAAGCTTGCCGCGCCGTTTTTAAGTTTCAGCAAAAAAGCCCTTTCACCATCGCCGTACACTTTTTTTACAAAGCTGTCTCGCTGTATGCTTTTTTTTATTCTTGTAACACTTGCGGTGTCAACGCCAATACCGTATATCATAATCATCACCCGTTTTAAACTTTAAGCGTTTGGCTATATTTTTATTTGGTGTTAGTATTAAGTATACTATAACATACAAATAAAAATCAACACAGGTTTAACTATTATTTACATTATTTGTTTTTTACACTTGCATAAATGCGCGTTTTAATGTACAATAGTTATACATTCTTAAAATTAGGGGGAGTATGCCAAATGAGTGAGAAAAAAACGTCCGTCTTTACGCTTTACGACGATAGGGACAAAGAAATAAAGCTTATTTTATCTGATGTGTACAGTGCACTTAAGGAGAAGGGCTATAATCCCATAAACCAAATTGTAGGCTACATTTTGTCGGAAGACCCAACGTATATAACAACATACCAAGGCGCAAGAACTAATATGCGCAAAATAGACAGGGACGATTTGCTTCAGGCACTGCTTAAACATTATTTATCGGAATAGCCTGCATATTCATTCGTATGCACACCTGCTTTGTGGTTTATTTGTAGCGTATTGGCATAAACGCCAATACGTATTGGTGTGCACTTTTTCACGCTTATTCAAAAGGAGACTTACTACATGGCTTTTAAACCCACTTTAATGTACAAGGGCAGGCCGCTTGTGCGCAGTAAAAACGACATTTATTACGGAAACCCCGAAGACCCGTATGTAATTTTTATGCAAGTTCTAACTACGGCAAAAACTGAAAGCGGCGCTGAAGTTGCCGACAGAATTCACATAACACTTCTTTCAACCGACGTTGCAAAGCCACCAATTGAGCGCATGGTAAAACAAAGCGACAAAAACGGGCTTTTTAACGCGCTTGACATTGGCGTTATTTGGCTAGAACGTGCACTTGCAGACGGATAGAGCGAAAAATTGAACATTATAACACACTTTATTTTAAAATGAAAATTGCACTCGCCGTATGCAAAAAACGGTGGGTGCTTTTGTGTCGAATTGCATATTGTTAAAAACACACAGCACTTTTATAGTAAAATTAACACATGCAAAACAATAAACACACGTGGGAGACATCATGCCGTACAAGCTTGCAAAACAAAGCGGCGACACCGTAAATGTGCCGCAAATAATAATATCGCGCCTACCCGACACCGAGGACGACTGGGTGCGTGTTGCGCTGTATATTGTTGCAACGGGCAACTGTGATGAGGCTGAAATAACGCGTGCTTTGCACTTGAAAAGCGAGCACAAAGCAAGGCAAGCACTTCTTTTTTGGAAAGGCGCAGGCCTTATAGAAAACAGCGACGATTTGCAGAATACGCTAAACCAACCACTTGGCAATGTAGCATATAGCGAAAGCGCAAACAACCAAAGCAGTGCTGAAAATAGCACAGGCGGTGCGGCAAAAAGCAGTGCTAAAAAAAGCGCACACTTAACAACGCCCGAGGTTCTAGGCTATGCAAAGCAAGACGAAGCAATAGCATTTTTAACGCAAGAGTGTCAACGCCTTATGGGCGGCATTGTAACACAGGCCGACCTTAACATTTACGTTTCCATGTATATTGTAGACGAAATGCCCGTTGACTTTATACTGTTAGGCACTGCACACTTTGCGGCACAAGGCAAGCGAAGTGCGCGATATATAGAGCGTGCGCTGTTGTCGTGGCAGCGTGAGGGCATTGCCACTTACAGCGACGCAGAAAAATATTTAAAGCAGCTTGAAACACAAGAAGAGTTTGTAAAAAGGGCGCTTAAAGCACTGGCGCTTGAAAACACACAGCCGTCTAAGGCAGAGCGCACGCTTATGTGCGCGTGGTTTGAGCGGTATAAATACGACGAGGCACTTATTTCAGAGGCGGCGGCAATTGCCGGCGAAAAAAAGAACATAAAGTATGTAAACGGCATACTGCGCAAATGGCACGAAAAAGGCGTTTTAAATATTGCCGATGTTATAAGAGAGCAAGGCATGAACATGCAAAATATTAGCGTTTCAAACCCAAAAGCGCAAAGCGTTTTAACAGGCAAAATGCGCCCTGTGCCGCAATTTAAAACAAAGCCGAAAGGAGACGCCGCAACGTGAGCATTGATGTTAACAGTGAATTTTACAGGAAAGCTATGCACAAAACTCAATCAAACAAACAGCGCGCAATAACTGCGGCACGCCTTGAAAAAGAGCAAATATTGCAAAAGGTGCCTGAGCTTGAACAGCTTGCCTCACAGCGCAACTTACTTGGCGTTAAGGCTACGCGCCTGTCAATTTTAGGCGAAGACTCAAGCAAAATTGACGAGATTTTTGACGAGATGAGCGAACTTCAACAAAAAGAGCAAGAGCTTTTACAAAGCCATGGCTACACACAAAACAGCTTACAGCCACAGTTTAGCTGTGAAACATGCAGCGACACAGGCATGGTAAACGGCAAAATGTGTGAATGTGTGCACAAGCTTGTGCGCGAAATGAGAAAAGAGGGCATTGAAAAAACATCGCCTTTAAAACTTTGCAGTTTTAGCACATTTAAGCTTGACAAGTACCCAAACACTAGCAACTGCACAGGTGCCGAGGGCATTAATGCACGCGAGCATATGGCAGACGTTTTAAACTACTGCACACAATACGCCGCAAACTTTACAATGCAAAACAAAAGCATTTATATGTGTGGCTATGCAGGGCTTGGCAAAACGCATTTGGCGCTGTCAATAGCACAATGTGCCATTGAAGAGGGCTACAACGTTGTTTATGTTAGCGCACAGCAAGCGTTCGACAAGGCGGAGAAAGAGCATTTTAATTTTAACGAGGGCGGCGGCACACTGCAAACTATGATAGACGCAGACCTTTTAGTTTTAGACGATTTGGGAACAGAGTATATTTCCCCATACATAAGCGCATGCCTTTACAACCTTATAAATTCACGCTGTGGCAAAAAGCCCACAATTTACACAAGCAACATTGTAAACGATGATGACTTGCGCCGCAGGTACACAGAAAAAATAGTGTCGCGCCTTTTGGGCAGCTGTGATGTGCTTACGTTTTGCGGTGAGGA
>CAYJHA010000054.1:0-7188 GCA_964369785.1 uncultured Bacteroides sp. | reverse complement strand
AAATAGTGTCGCGCCTTTTGGGCAGCTGTGATGTGCTTACGTTTTGCGGTGAGGATATTAGATTAGGTGAACAAAATTAATAGTAGCAGCGTTTGGTGCGCCTTGCTAAGGCGGCTTTTAGGGCAGCTCTTTTATAATTAGCACACTCTTTGTAGGGGCGGCGTTTCGCCGTCCGCCCCTTTAGAAAGCAGATATTAAAAATAAGAAAACGGAGCTTAAATGAGTACAAGAAAAGAAAATATTATGGGCACTGTGCCCATTAGAAAACTACTTCCAAGCATGGCTATGCCAATAATGTTCAGTATGCTTGTTCAAGCGCTTTATAATATTGTAGATGGCATTTTTGTGGCACAAATAGGCAATAATGCTTTTGCGGCGGTAAACCTTGTGTTCCCTGTGCAAAACATAATGATAGGCGTAGCAGTTGGCACGGCAGTTGGCATGAACTCGCTATTATCGCGCCGCCTTGGGCAAAAGCGCTTTGAAGAGGCTAACAAAGTTGCAAACAACGGCTTGCTTTTGTGCATTATAAGCGCATTGGTTTTTGCACTTATAGGCGTGTTTGGCAGTGGCGCTTATATGCGCATTAGCGCACAAGATGCCGACATTGTTCGCCAGGGCACTGTTTACATGACAATAGTTACTGTGTTCAGCATAGGCCTTTTTGTGCAAATTGCATACGAGCGCATTTTGCAAATAACAGGCAAAACAGTTTACCAAATGATAGCACAAGTGTCGGGCGCTGTTATTAACATAGCGCTTGACCCTATATTGATTTTCGGGCTTTTTGGCTTCCCTGAAATGGGCATTGCAGGCGCGGCCGTTGCAACCGTTTTTGCGCAGTGGTGCGCCATGGTTATTAGCATTGTGCTAAACAGCCTTTATAACAAAGAAGTTCACATAAGCGTAAAGCGATTCAAACTGCATTTAGAAACCGTAAAAAACATATACAAAGTGGGTGTGCCCAGCATTTTTATGCAAAGCATAGGCAGTGTTATGGTGTTTGGCATGAACCAAATACTAATATCGTTCTCAAGCATTGCAGTTGTTGCTTTTGGCGCTTATTTTAAGCTTATGAGCTTTATGTTTATGCCGCTTTTTGGGCTTGTAAATGCCATGGTGCCCATTGTGGGCTACAACTACGGCGCAAAAAAGAGAAAGCGCATTGTAAAAACAATACGCCTTTCAACGCTTGCAGGGCTTGCAATTATGGCAGCAGGCACAGCTATTTTTTGGGCTATACCAAGCGAGCTTCTGGCTATTTTCAATGCGGACGCACAGCTTCTTGAAATAGGCGTGCCTATGCTTCGAATAGTTTCAACAAGCTTTATGTCGGCCGCCATATGCATTGTGTTTTCAAGCGTGTTCCAAGCAATGGGCAACGGCATGTTAAGCCTTTGGATGAGCATAGGCCGCCAGCTTGTTGTGCTTTTGCCAAGTGCGTTCTTGTTGTCTAGGTCTTTCGGCCTCGGCGCTGTGTGGTTTGCTTTCCCAATTGCGGAATGTGCGTCGCTTACGCTGGCGTTAATATTTTTCAGGCATATGTATAAAAACCATATTAAAGTTTTACCGGATTAACTTTGTGCAAAATACTTTTAATTAATATAAAATTGTAAAGGAGCTAGCATGAGAAAAGTTATTTTATTTATTGCAACAAGCCTTGACGGCTACATTGCAAGCGAAAACGGAAACATAGACTGGCTTTACGGGCACGATAAGCAAAGCAATGACATGGGCACGTATGAGCAGTTTATAAAAAATGTCGACACGGTAATTTTAGGCTACAACACATACAGCCAAATTGTAACAGAGCTCTCGCCCGATGTGTGGGCATACGCAGGTATGCAAAGCTACGTTTTAACCCACAGGGAAAATTTACAGCCTGCCTCAAGCGAAATTGAGTTTTGCAACAAAAGTGCCGCTGAACTTGTGCGAGAGCTGAAAGCGAAAAACGGAAAAGACATTTTTATTTGCGGCGGCGCAAAAGTAGCAAATGATTTACACCGTGAAAATTTAATAGATATATACGACATAAGCATTATACCCACAATTTTAGGCGGCGGCATACGCCTTTTTGAAAGCGGAATACCGGCACAGCGCCTAAAACTTACGCAATCAAGCACCGCAAACGGAATTCAGCAATTGACATATGAAAAGGCCTAATTAAAAACCGGCACCTAACAAACTAATCAGCGCAAAACAACGAATGAAAATGTAGGGGCGGCGTTTCGCCGTCCGCAAGGTTAGCTGCCACACATGTAAGTATCCGCCCCTACTAAATTGTTACATTGAAACTTGACGGTTGAATTGTAGGGACAACCCTTGCGGTTGTCCGAGTTCCATGTGGCAGGTGCGGACAGGGGCAAGCTTTGTCCCTACACTAAAACGAAAATTTTTAATTTTAACAGAGCATTACAAAAACAAAACGGACGACCACAGGTCGCCCCTACAATTCTGATAAACGGGAAGGACTGACATATTATGATAAGCAATATACCCTCAATTTTCGGCACAATGGTTTTTAACGACAGTGTTATGAAAGAGCGCCTACCTAAAGACACGTACAAGGCTGTTCGCAAATGCATTGACGGGCGTGCACGCCTTGAGCTAAGCGTTGCAAACGTTGTTGCAAGCGCCATGAAAGACTGGGCGTGTGAGAACGGCGCAACGCACTACACCCACTGGTTCCAGCCTATGACGGGCATAACCGCCGAAAAACACGACAGCTTTATTTCGCCGACAGACGACGGGCGCATTATAATGGAGTTTTCGGGTAAAGAGCTTGTAAAGGGCGAGTCAGACGCGTCCAGCTTTCCCTCAGGCGGCTTGCGTGCAACGTTTGAAGCACGCGGCTACACAGTGTGGGACACAACGTCGTTCGCATTTATTAAAGACAACACCCTGTGCATACCCACTGCCTTTTGCTCATACGGTGGCGAAGCGCTTGACAAAAAAACGCCGCTTCTTCGCAGTATGGAGGCAATTAACTTGCAGGCAATGCGCATTGTTAACCTTTTTGGCAACACAGGCGTAAAGCGTGTAAACACAACAGTAGGTGCAGAGCAAGAATATTTTTTAATAGATAAAGACGTTTATTTGAAACGCCCCGACCTTATTTATTGCGGCAGAACGCTTTTCGGCGCAAAGCCGGCAAAAGGGCAAGAGCTTGAAGACCACTACTTTGGCACACTAAAAACACGCGTTGCAAACTTTATGCGCGATTTTGACGAAGAACTGTGGAAACTTGGCATACTTGCGAAGACAAAACACAACGAAGTTGCACCCGGCCAGCATGAAATGGCGCCTGTATTCACTACTACAAACATAGCAACCGACCACAACCAGCTTACAATGGAAATTGCAAAAAGCGTTGCAAGCAAGCACAACTTAGCCTGCCTTTTGCACGAAAAACCGTTTGAGGGCGTAAACGGAAGCGGCAAGCACAACAACTGGTCTATAAGCACCGACACAGGCATAAATTTGCTTGAACCGGGCGACACACCGCGCGATAACGCACAATTTTTGCTGTTTTTAGTTGCCGTTATAAAAGCGGTTGATGTATTTCAAGACTTACTGCGTGTTACAGTTGCAAGCGCAGGTAACGACCACCGCCTTGGCGCAAACGAGGCGCCGCCCGCAATTGTATCTATGTTTTTAGGCGACGAGCTTACAGAAATGCTGGAGGCTATTGAAAACGACGAAGTTTACGTAGGGCGTGACAAAATACAAATGGAAGTTGGCGCAAAGGCGCTTCCGCAATTCCCGAAAGACACGACAGACAGAAACAGAACGTCGCCGTTTGCATTTACGGGCAACAAGTTTGAGTTTCGCATGGTGGGCTCTGCCTTTTCAATTGCAGGGCCAAACATAGTTTTAAACTCGTGCGTTGCCGACATTTTAAGCGGCTTTGCAACACGCCTTGAGGCAGCTGATGACTTTAATGCAGAGCTTGAAGAGCTTATACGTGAGACATTTAAAAACCACAAACGCATTGTGTTTAACGGCAACAATTACTCTAGCGAATGGGAAGACGAAGCGCAAAAGCGCGGTTTGTTGAACCTACGCACCACAGCAGACGCACTGCCGCGCTATCTCGATTGCAAAAATATTGAGATGTTTGAGCGAATGTCTGTTTTTTGTGAGGGCGAAATGCTTTCTCGCTATGAAATATTGCTTGAAAACTACTGCAAAACGGTGAACATTGAGGCACTTACAAGCATTGAGCTTGCACGCACACAAATTTTGGCAGGCGCTTTTGCCTACCAAAAAGAGCTTGCAGACCTTGTAAAAACAAAAGCCGAAATCGACATATCGGCAATATCAGAGCGTGAGCTGTTGCAAAAAATATCGCTATTGTGCGATACAATGCTTAAAGAAATAAACACGCTTACTGAAGATGTGCAAAATGCCGCGACGTTTAACGATTCACTTCGCATGGCAAAGCACTATGAAACGGTAGTGCTTATAACAATGGCACGCCTGCGCACTGCCGCCGACGAGCTTGAGACGCTTGTTGCCGCAAAACACAGGGCATTGCCGTCGTATGGGGAGATACTATACAGTGTGCATTAATTAGTTTATTGCATGGGTTTTCTCAAAACATGTTTAAAATTAAAAACATCGCCAATAATTAGCGTAAGCTTTGGCGGTGTTTTTTTGCGTAAATATTTGCAAGCCTTACCGCTGAAAATACTTTAAATTCAACGGGAGACACAACTATGTACGCTTTTCAAGACTTTACAAAAGAGAGCAACAAAGTTTTAAATGCCGCTATTAAGCAAGCTGAAAACTTAGGTGCGCTTTACATTGGCACAGAACACTTACTTCTTTCACTTTTGTGCACAAGCACAACGAACGAAACTGTAAAAATGCTGTATTATAGCATAGATTATAAAAAAACTCTCGATAAAATTTTCGAGCTGTCGGGCAAGGGAATACACTCGTCACTTTGCCCCGACGACTTTTCATACACACTTACAAACTTGCTTGAAACAGCAAAAACAAAGGCAAAACTCGCTGGCTGTGACAAAATTGACGAAGCGCATATTTTAATAGCACTTACGGAGGCAAAAAATTGTACAGCGATGAAAATTTTAAGCGAAGAAAAAGTAAATGTTGACGCGTTGCAAAAAGACTATAAGCGTAAAACGGGCGAAATCGGTGCTTTTAATATTCAACTAAAAAGCACACAGCGCGGCACTGTGAGAAACATTGAAAAATACTCGCGCAATTTGTCGCTAATGGCATTCGAAAAGAAGTTCGACCCTGTTTTCGGGCGCGATGAAGAGATAAGCGATGTTATACAAGTTCTTGCAAGGCGCCAAAAAAACAACCCGTGCCTTGTTGGCGAGGCAGGCGTTGGCAAAACAGCTATTATAGAGGCACTGGCACAGCGAATTCAAAGCGGTGATGTGCCAATGGCGCTTAAAGGCAAGCGTGTTTATGCGCTTGACATAACGGCCATGGTGGCAGGCACAAAATACCGTGGAGATTTTGAAGAGCGCTTCAAACATGTACTGGACGAAGCAATATCTAACACAGATGTTATTCTTTTTATAGACGAAATACACATGATAATGGGCGCCGGCGCGGCAGAGGGCGGCATTGACGCATGCGGCATTTTAAAGCCACTGCTTGCCCGTGGCGAGCTTAGAATTATTGGCGCCACTACGTTTGAAGAGTACCGCACAACAATAGAAAAAGACACCGCAATGGCGCGGCGTTTTGGTAAAATTGTTATAGAAGAGCCAACAAAAGAAATAGCTGTTAAAATTTTAGACGGTATAAAAGAGCACTATGAAAATTACCACAATGTAACGTTTGCAAGCGATGTTGTGAACATGGCCGTTTATTTAAGCGCACGCTTTATGCCAAACAAATTTTTGCCCGACAAGGCAATAGATTTGCTTGACGAGGCATGCGCTAAAGCACATACGGAAAGCGCACAAAAAGGCGGCGGCGAAAGCCGCTGCACTGAAAAAGGACTTGAAAGCGAAGTAGACAGCACAAAAAACAGCAGCGAATGGGACTCCGATAACGCCACAATATACTGCGAGGCAAAAAGTGCACCCACTGATGAGCACTGCCGTAAAATTATTACGGTAAAAGACATTGCGGCAGTGTGCTCTCGCCATTGCGGCGTGCCTGCAAGCAAGCTACTGCCGCAAGAGACAAGCGGGTTAAACAACATAAAAGCACGCCTTTGCGGCAAAGTTGTAGGGCAAGACAGCGCCGTTGAAAAAGTGGCAAGCGTTTTGCGCAGGGCAGGCACAGGGCTTTCAGTGCACGAAAAGCCTATCGGTTCATTTTTGTTTTTAGGGCCCACGGGTGTCGGTAAAACGTCACTTGCAAAGGCAATAGCGCTTGAATATTTTGCAAACGAAAAGGCGCTTATACGCTTTGATATGAGTGAATATTCAGAGCGGCACACAATTAGCAGGCTAATAGGCGCACCCCCCGGCTACAAAGGCCATGGCGAGGGCGGCCAGCTTACAAAAGCTGTGCAAAAAAAGCCGTACTGCGTTGTTTTGTTTGATGAAATTGAAAAAGCGCACCCCGACATGAGCAATATTTTACTGCAAATTCTCGACTTTGGAAAGCTTACTGACAGCGAGGGCAGGAAAATTGATTTTACAAACACGCTTATTGTTATGACAAGCAATATAGGCGCAAAAGAGCTTAGTGGGCAAAACGCAATGGGCTTTAAAACAGTGGAAGCGCTTGAAGAAACAATGCAAAAAGAAGTTATGTCACAAGTAAAGAGCTTTTTCAAGCCGGAGCTTTTGGCCAGGCTTGACGACATTATAGTTTTTAAGCACCTAAACGACAGCGCATTTTGCAAAATTGCAAGCAACATGCTTTTAGAACTGGAGCAACACGCACAAATGCGCGGCATTGAAATAAAACACACCGCCGACGTGCCGCCACTGCTCGCCCGCTTGAATGCGCAAAAAGGCTATGGCGCACGTGATATGCAGCGAATTATTAACACAAACATTGTGCAGGTGCTTGCCGACAAAATTGTAGATGAGCGCACGGGAGAAAAGAGCTATATTATTAGAACAAACAGCGATAATACGCAGTTTATTATGGCGAAAAAGCGGCAAAGGCAAAAAAAAGGGGTTGAGGTTAAAGTTTAACCCGAGCGCCCGTATTATAACTGTTGTTTCCTAAAACGCTTAACATCTC
>CAYJHA010000053.1:10673-14426 GCA_964369785.1 uncultured Bacteroides sp. | reverse complement strand
AACCAAAAGGATAAAATGTAGGGGTTGGCGTCCAGGGCATGCCCGAAAAGCGCCATAAATGCCCAAAAAACGGGGCGTCGAGGACGCCGCCCCCTACAAATGACATCATAATTTTTTTACAATTTGATTATACTACAATTTTGTGATAAAATAAAATAATCATTCGTTATTTATTAATAAGAAAAATTTATTAAACTTTTGAGGTAAAGCAGATGATAGACAGCAAAATTTTTACATTCTTAGAACTGTGCAACGAAATGAATTACCACAAAACAGCTGAAAACTTAAACATGACACAGCCTGCCGTTACACAGCACATAAAATATTTAGAACAGTTTTACGGCTGTAAGCTGTTTAATTATTCGAAAAAGAAGCTTAGCAAAACACAAAAAGGCACAGAGCTTGAAAAGTACGCACGTGCAATTGTTGCACAAAGCAACACAGCGGCGCAAGTGCTGAAAAGCGGCGAAAAAGTGCAAATAAACATAGGCGCAACAAAAACAATTGGCGAATATATGCTTGATAACGTTATGGAGACGCTGTTTTCAAGCAATGAAATTGAGCTTAATATAACAATAGACAACACAAAGCGCTTGCTTGAAAAGCTGAACCGTTTTGAACTTGAACTTTTACTTCTTGAGGGCTACGTAGACAAAGAAAAGTACGGGCACATAAAAATTTCAAGCGAAGAAGTAGTTGGAATTTGCGCAAAAACACACGCATTTGCAGGCAAAGAAGTTACCATGAAGCAAGTTTTTGCGCAAAATATAGTGCTAAGGGAGCGTGGCTCCGGCACACGCGCGGTGTTTGAAAACTTCTTGTTTACACACGGCTATAACGTGGGGCTATTTGCAAATAAAAGCGAAATAAGCAGTAACAGGCTTATAGAGCTTGCTGTGCAAAGTGGGCGCGCAATATCTTTTGTGTATAATATTGTGCCGAAAAACAATAAAAACCTTGCCGTTTTTCGCATAAAAAACAGCAAGATTTTGCACGAGTTTAATTATATTTATTTAAGCGAAGAGCGTGCAAAACGCGCAATAAAAGCGCTTTTTGCAAATGCGCAAACAGCAATAGCGGAAAATGTGCCCACAAAAACAGCCACAATAACGTCAGATAAGTAATGCACGCCCACATAAACGCGCGAAATGCCCATTAAAGCCGCAAAAACCATAAGTGCATGTGTGTACCACTTGTTTTTTACTTGCAAATAAATGGCGGTGCACCAGGCAAAAGCCGCCGTTGTATGCCCCGACGGCATTGAAAATGGGTCGTGTGAGGGCAAAAGCGGCATAAGCGCTTCAATTGTTATGTTAGGGCGTGGGCGTGAGATAATTTGCTTTAAAGCCACGTTTGTGCAAAGTGCACCAAGGGCAAGCGACAAAAGAGCAAAAAAGCCAATGCGCCGCGTTTTTTTAAACAGCATTAAAACACAGCTTAGTAAAATAAATAAAATGCCACCGTCGCCAAGTGACGTAATAAATATCATAATATTGTCAAGAATAGGCGAAAAGCGCAAAGTGTTTTGAACAAACAATAAAAATTGCTCGTCTAAAAACTGTAAGTAAGAAAGCATAATATCACACACCTTTTTAAGATAGTTTTAACATTATCTAATATAAATACAGATAAAAATTAGGCTTTAGACTTTTGCAAAAGTATATATACAAACACGCCTTGAACGGCGCTTACTGCCATTATAATTGCGGCGCCCGTAGTTACAGAAACGCCAATTAACATTGCCGCAATTTGCACAAGCGCCATAACAAACACAAGGTTTGCCATAGTTTTAATGCTCTCATCGCTTGCGGTGCCTTTGGGCAAAATGTAGCCCAGTGCAAAAACCGAAAAAGCAACAGCGCCAAAAAGTGACGCAATAACGCTAAATGGTTGTGGAATTGCAGCTGAAAAGAAATCTGCAATAAGGAAAACACTGCCCAAAAGGCCTGTAATTTTTTTGCTTTTTTCGCTAACGCGCGGTATTAAAAAAAGCATCATTGCGGCATTGCCTATGCTTGCCACATTTACAAGCAGGCCAAAAGTTACGTTGAAAATTAGAAGTGCACCTGCAGCAAAGTTAAGCGCACAGCAAGTTATGCCCATTAAATAGTATGTTCGTTTTGTAAAATTCATTTATATACCTCAGCGGTTAGTTATTAGAAATTAGTTGTTAGATGTTAGTTATTAAAAATCTACTGTCAACGGGTTGCCGGGGGCTTTGAATAAATTATGCAAATACTCCTCATTAAAAAGCTGTTCAAAATTTTCGCTTTGCACAGCAAGTTTTGCACAAACTAGCGCATAAACCCTGTCAGAGCCATGAAACCCGTCTATATACATCTCGTCTGTCGTCTCTTCAAGGTTGGAATAATCGAAAATTTCATAGTTGTATTTGTTGAAAATAGGCAAAATAGCAGGGTAAATTTTCGCCATGTATGAAAAATTGCCGCTGCTTTGCAGCTGAGCATAAACAGTGGGTGCATACGGCGGCAAAAACGCCGTAACTTCAATGTTATTTTCTGCGCAAAAGCCTAAAAGCTTATCAAGCTCCGCAAGCGCCTCTTCGCTAACATCGGCAGAGTGCTCAAAGTGGTTTGTGTTGTTCTCCATGCGCCATAAAACGTCTTGTATATTTTCGGGCGGCGTGTTTTCGTCGCTTGTAGCCTCGTTTTCAGCGTGTACGTCTGCGGCGTTTGAGTATGAGCCATCGCTGTAAAAGCCGGCGCTGTTTAAAACTGCGCTCATACCTGTTTTAGTGCCGTCTGCGCTTAAAATACGCAATATATCAACGTTGCCCGTGCCAAACTCGTTTATTGTTCTGCGTGTAACGTCGTAATAATCTTTTACCGTAACAGGCTGTGGCAAATAGTCACTGCTGTCTCGCTCTTCGTCAATTTCAAATGTTGCGGCGTTAAACAAATTTTGGTCAAGCACCAAAAGCAGTTTATCGGGTAAACTTTCGCTTGGCAGTTTGCTTAAAAAATTGTAACCTTGCGGCAAATACGGCAGTGCGCCGCCTGCGTTGTAAAAGCTGTCTGTTTCAAAAAACTCGCCGCGTAGCTGCATACTGCGTGACGTGCCAAAAACAAGAACATCAGCGCTTTTTGCGGCTGTCATAGCGTGCTTATATTCAAAATCTACATACCTAAAGCCAAGCCCAAAAAGCTCTGTTTCACCGCTTAGTGTATTTTCCACAGCGGTGGGTGTGCTTGTAAGCTCGCCGCTTTTTACCGCAAGAAACATAAAAAAGGCAAAAAAAAGCAAAACTGGCAGTGCAAAAAGCACCACATGTTTAATAAATTTTTTTATGTTTTTCACCTCTCTTTAGTTAGGTAGTGTCGATACTATTTAGGCAGTTTCAACTAATGTCAACACTAATTAGCTCGCTTTTTTAGGCGTGCCCAAGTTATGTGTGGGCGGCTAAGCAAAGAGCCTAAAATTGAAAATAAATGAACGGCGTTGCACCAAGCGGCGCAAAAATAACAACGGCAAAAATAAAAAAGTAACAAACGGCAAGGCGCAGTGGCTTTTTAAGCCGGGCTAGCCACTCGCAATAGCTTGTGTTTAGCGTTTTGTAATCTATAAAAGCAACAACAGCGCAAAATGCTATAATTCGCACAAGCTGAAAAGTATCAAACTGCAAAACAGCAGCGGCGTGTAGCCATGAAGCCGGCGAAAGCGAAAAGCCTACCGGCATTTGTGCAAACATGCCAAGCGCTTGTTGCACGCTGTTTGCACCGAAAAACACCCATG
>CAYJHA010000053.1:0-10573 GCA_964369785.1 uncultured Bacteroides sp. | reverse complement strand
TGTGCAAACATGCCAAGCGCTTGTTGCACGCTGTTTGCACCGAAAAACACCCATGCAAAACTAACAAGCACAAACGTTAAGCATGTTTTGAAAATTGTTTTTATAGCGGCAATTTTTGTGTGAGTTACTTTTTTGTGCGGTGTGTAGGCCGCTGTTATATCAGCACCGTTTTGTGTGTGCTGTAATTTGGCAAAAAGCCTGCCCACCACTTGATATAAGCCGTGCAAAAGCCCCCAAACAACATAGTTTAAACCTGTGCCGTGCCAAAGGCCGCTAATAAAAAAAGTAACTATTATGTTTATATAAGTTCTGGCCGTGCCTTTTCTGCTACCGCCCATCGGGAAATATACATATTCACGCAAAAAAGATGAAAGCGTTATGTGCCAGCGTGCCCAAAAATTTGTTATTGACGTTGCAAAATAAGGGCTTTTAAAGTTTTGCGGTGCACTGTAGCCCAAAATATACATGCACCCTGTGGAAATATCGCTGTAACCCGAAAAATCGCAATAAAGCTGTACCGTGTAAAAAAGTACTGCCAATATTACAGACGGCCCTGTTATAACAAAGTGGCTTTCAAAGCCTATTGCAACATGTTTTAAAAGTGCGTCGGCAATTAAAAGCTTTTTAAACAGCCCAAAAAGTATAAGCTGTGCGCCGCTTATGGCTTTGTCGTAGTTAAATTTTGCAGTGGGGTTTTCAATTTGCGCTATAAGCTCGCTTGGCTTTTGAATAGGGCCCGAGGCTATCTGCGTAAAAAACGTTACGTAAAGTGCGTATTTTCCAAAGTGTGTGCACACTTCAATTTTTCCGCTGTGAACATCAAAAAGGTACGCGAGAATTTTAAACGTGAAAAAGCTTAGCCCAAGCGGTGTAAGCGCTGAAAAAAACGCTTCGTTTTCACTGCCAAAAAGCCCAAGCGCAGATATAATACTATCGGCATATTTAAAAAACAGAAGTGGAGTTAACGAGAGCGCCACAGCAAAAACCAAAAAACCTTTACTATTGCGCCTTTTGGAAAGGCAGCGCCCAAATAAATAAGAAACAGCAGTGCAAGCAAGCAAAATTGCAAGCATGGCGTATGAGAAAAGCGAATAAAAAACAAGCGAGCCGGCCAAAAGCACAGCCCACCTAAAGCGACAGGGGCAAACGTAGTGCAATAAAAAAACGGCGCAAAAAAAGCCGAGATACATTATAGAAGTAAATTGCAAAGTTTCCCCTCCCCTTTTTTGAATTTACCACACACGCAAAATATGTGGAGTAAAAAAATTAACCGTGGAAAATAAAAAAGCAGGTGCCCCTAAGGGGCAAATTTTAATAATTTTGTGCATTAAACTTGGCCGCGCTATCGCATACTTATAACATAAAACGCGTTGAACAAAACGCAACAATTTAAAAAAACAGCGGCAAATACAAGTTGCTTTGATATGTCGCTTTTAATCTCGATATATTTAGCCTTTAGTAGCGGTGTAATCCCGAACAAAACAGGCGTGAAATACCTGCCCTGCATTCCGTAAATAGTTGTAAATGTTATGGGTGTCCATGTAAGGCAACCTGCAACAACAAGTGCACTGCTAAAAAGTGAGGCCGCAAAAAGCACTGCTTTTTGGCGCACTGTTAAAACAAGCTCGTCTGCTTTTGTGTTTTGCACTGCAAGAAGCAATAGAATTATAAAGCATATAACGAAAAGCCAAGATATATTAATGTTGAAGTAGCCTAAACTGCCGCCGAACATAGAGTAAATGTAAAACTGTGTTCGCTCTACTATTGTGTTAAACATAAGCTCTAGCGTGTCGCCCTTGTGGGCAAAAATATAGTCTAGCGTATAGTTAATTAAAGAGGGGTGAATAGGCTCTGCCACTGCGGTTGCAACTTGTGCGCTTTCGCCTACTGCCACTTGCGCTGTGCTTTCAACTTGCGACAAAGAGTTTATCAGCGCTGTTAATTGTATTCTAATAATATTAATGCTCTGTGTAAAAGCGTAGAAAATTAAACTGACAACAGGCAATGCAACTGCTAAAGTAAGCCTGTTTTGCCGCTTCATATTTTTAAATGGAAACATTAAAACTAAAAGTAAAAGAGGAATATATGTTGACTTCGACGGGCCAAAAAGTGTAAATATTATTAAAAAAGCTAAACAAAACTTTATGCTTATGTCGGCGTCTTTTGCAATTCTAAGCGCCATTGCAAAAACCAAAAGCGCCGTGCAAATTATAAAGCCATCACGAGAGAACGAGGTTGCCACATGAAGCGACACGGGAATTAACGCTATAACGGCCATTATGCTTTTGCCAAACGGTGTTATTTTAACGGCAAAGTAAATTGTGGCGGCGTAAAACAGTGTGTTGCCAAGCCTTGCTAAATAAAGTGTTGGCACAAAGCCAAGGTGCAAAAGCCGTGCAAGCGCCACTAAAAACGAGCTTAAAAAATACGGAACTTCATAGTTGCCAACGTCTTCTTGCTCATACAGTACACTGGCGGTGGCGGGCTCGTCTGTGAAAGTGAAAAGGTTCTCGGCAAGTTCTTTATACGTAAATACATATGTTGTGTTGTCTTGTACTATTTTATTATTGTCGCTAGGGCGTTTAAAATTAATTCCAAAATAAATGTTGTCTTTATTTTCGGTTTGAAGAAGCACCTCACTGTTATTAAATGCTTGGTTTATATGAAATGCTTCGTCGGGCGCAGAATATGGCGGAAGTATAATGTTATACATAATGCCGAGTAGCAGCAAAACAATTAAAGTGAGCGTGTGAAATTTTATTTTGTCGCACTTCATAAGTATAAATGTTGCGCCGCAAATTAGCGCACATAAAAGCACAAACGCAAAATAAAAAAACGTGTAAAACCTGCCAATTCTTTCATAGTAAGCGCCAAGCGAAATTTCACCGTCTTCAGTTGTAACAAGCGTTATGCTGTCGCCCTCGCTTATTTCAGGTGTTATATTAAGCGTGTATTCAGTGTTTTCTTTAAAAGGGCCGCCCAGTTCAAAATTTGAAAATGTATGGTCAGAAAGGCCGTCAATTTCCCTTGTACTGCTTGCCACAAGCTGCCCGTCAGCGTCAATTACATCAAGCGTAAGGGTGCCGCCGCTTACATTTTCCCTGTTTACAACAATACCTATTGCGCTTAAATTTTCGTTTAGAACAGCTGTGCTTTCGTAAACATCACCGTTTTCAATTTTTTGTGTTTCGCTCTCTGTGCCATAATTTAGTATGTCTAAATACACCCTTTGCGTCACGTGGGAAAGGCGAACTTCATAAAACAGCACAGAAAAAACTATTATAAAAGCGGCCATAAAAAACGCTGTAATAATAGTTTTTTTGTTTTTACAAAAGAAAATTATTGATGACATTTTTTTCTCCGTTTTAAATAGTGTTTTTTTGAACAGAATTACGCACAATTATACCATTTTAAGGAAATAAAGTCAATTGCTTTGGCTGGCTTCCTACTTTTTAGAAAGCGGTGTAATACTTCCGTCTTCGTTTTGTATCGAGACATTGTCGAGGCTTCCCCGAAGAGACTGCTTCATCTCATCAATATATTTTTTTCGAAGAATTGCCTGCTCGCTTTTTTCGCTCTCGTTAAGCCCGTTTTCGCTTTTTGCTTTTTTTGCAAGCTCGTTTATGCGTGCTATTTCTTGCTTTGTCATGTAAAGTGCCCTTCCTTATTTATATACTTGTAATTTATGTGTTGCCGAAATAATACAATTTTTCGGCATATGCTGCCATTTAAAAATCATCACAACGTGTTATATAGTGTTGACAATATCCAGCAAAACTATCACTTCAACGTGCTTTGTTCTTGGAAACAGGTCAACCGGCGCTACCTCTTTAACTTTGTACCCGTTTTCTTCAAGGTATTTTGCGTCTCTTGCGGCTGTTGCAACGTTGCAACTTATCATTACAATTTGGCGTGGCGCCATTGTAACAATTGCGTTTAGTGTCGTCTCATCGCAGCCTTTGCGCGGTGGGTCAAGCACTACGGCGGTGGGTGTAAGCCCTTCTTCAACAAGCGCCTGCATGGCGCTTGCGGTGTCGGCGCAAATAAACCGCGCTCTCTCGCCTGTTATGCCCATTTTCAGTGCGTTTTGCCTTGCGCTCTCCACTGCCTCGGGCACTATCTCAACGCCCACAAGCTGTTTGAACTGTGCCGTTTTCATCATAGCAAGCCCAATTGTGCCTGTGCCGCAGTATAAATCAAGCAATATATCGTCACTTTTAAGCTGTGCCATATCTGCCGCTGTTTTATATAAAAGCTCTGCACCCTTTTTGTTTACCTGGTAAAAGCTCATAGCGTCCAGCATAACTGGCACGCCGCAAACTTCGTCGCTTATAAAGCCTGTGCCGTGAAGCGTGCGGCACTTTTTGCCTAATATTACGTTTGTGTTTTGCGTGTTTATGTTTATTACAATGCTTTTAACTTCGCTGTGGTTATCCAAAATTTCGGCGCAAATTTCATTACTGTGCGGCAAGTTATTGCCGTTTATTACAAAACACAACAGCACACTGCCGCTTGTTTCGCCATAGCGCAAATAAATATGGCGCAAAAGCCCTTTTCGCGTTTTTTCGTCGTAAACAGGAATGTTAAACTTCTCAAAAATGCGGCAACATGTTTTAGCAATGTTGTTTAAAAGGCGTGGCTGAAGGCGGCAGTCGTCGCACACAATAACGCGGTGGCTTCTGCTTGCGTAAAAGCCGCTTTTAATTTGCCCGCCGCTTATACAAACGGGGAACTGAACTTTGTTGCGGTAGCGTGCTTCTTGCGGTGAGGCCAGCGTTTCTTGCACAGGCGCATTTATGCCGCCTATGCGCTGCATTGCGTGCATGGCAAAACTTCGCTTTGCTTTTAGTTCTGCCTTGTAAGTTATGTGCGCAAAAAGGCACCCTCCGCACTTGCCGTAAATTTCACATTCGGGTAAAATTCGGCTATCAGAGGGCGTTATAATTTGCTGTATAATGGCGTAAACATACGTTTTGTGTACTTTTACAATTTTAACTAAAAGCTCGTCGCCCACGGCGCTAAAGGGCACAAAAACTATTATATCGTTATATTTTCCAATGCCGCTGCCATCGCTTGACATGTCGGTTATTGTAAGCGCTATTGTTTCGTTTTTATTTAGCATTACGTTTTCTCCGCCCGGTGTTTATTTTGTGTAAAACATGTGCAATTTTGCAGCATATCGGGCGGCCAAAAGCCGCCCCTACATTTTTTTAGCCGCCCCTACATGTTAAACGCTCACTCCGTCTGCGTTACATTCACAAGGTTATCTTCGCTTGCAACATATTTACTGGGTGGCACACCCTTAGATTTTTTAAAAACACGCGAAAAATAAAACTGATCATAAAACCCAACAGAAACAGCAATTTCAGCTATTGAAAGCTTAGACGTTTTCAGCAAAAAACACGCTTCACTAATTCTGTAACCCGTTAAATAATCAACAGGAGATTTGCCAATATTGTTGATAAACACCCTGTAAAGGTGGCTGCGGCTAACA
Source organism: uncultured Bacteroides sp. (assembly GCA_964369785.1). Classification (GTDB taxonomy): domain Bacteria; phylum Bacillota; class Clostridia; order Oscillospirales; family Ruminococcaceae; genus Ruthenibacterium. Next base: position 5,079 of record CAYJHA010000053.1, on the reverse strand, counting down.
CCAACAGACTTCGCTATGTCGTCAATTCCTATGTCGCTTGAGTAGTTATGCTGAATGTATTTAATGGCATTATTTACATACTGTGCGCTTGTGCCGGGCGTTTGCGGCTCTGTAAGCTGTGCCTCTTTTATAAAAGCGGCAATTAAAATGTAAAGGTGGCCAACCATAAGCGCCTCGCTGTAACTTTGAGAGCCACGCGAGTTGAATATGTTAGAAAAAGCCTTTTCAATAATTTTCACATCGTCGCATTTGTGCACAGGCGTTGTGCTTTTAAACGGCAACTTGTATGTAACTTTGTTTGCATACGGCCCGTTAAAGCCCACCCAATAATACTCCCACGGTTCGGCGCTGTCGGCCTGGTATGTTATAAGCTCGCCCGGTTTTGCAAAAAATACATCACCTGCGTTTAGGCTATAAACAATGCCGCCTAAAGTATACGTGCCTTTGCCGGCCACAACGTAGTGCACAAGGTAATGGTCACGCACACCGGGGCCCCACGTGTAGCCTTTTTCGCACTTTTGCCAGCCGCAATTGTAAACGCAAAGTTCTGCGCTGTCTTTATATTTTTGTTTAAAAGATTGCTTGTGTGTAACGCTCAATTGAAACATTCCCTTCAATGCAGTTACTATTGTGCATATTATAACAAAAAAATCAACAAAAGTCTATGTTTTGCGCTTTAAAATCTGTTATAATTAAATATAAATGTACTTTTATTTTAACTTTGTAAATATGCAACAAATTATATACCGATGTTTTGGTTAAACCGCGGTAGAATGGAGATTAATATGCCTAATATTTCAAGCCTTATACAGTCTGTTAAAAGTGGAGAGTTTGACAAAGCGTTTAAAAAGCTATATAGCTCATCGCCTGAAATGGTTGAAAAACAGCGTGCACGTTACATAGAAACTATTGAAAGCTTTGCACAGCTTTTTGGCGAAGACAGAGACGTTGCCATTTACTCTGCGCCGGGGCGAACGGAGATTGGCGGCAACCACACCGACCACAACAACGGCGTTGTTATGGCGGCGGCTGTAAACCTTGATGTAATTGCTGTTGTTGCAAAAAGTGATAACGGCATAATTCAGGTGAAATCGAAAGGTTTTGACCGCGTTGATGTTATTGACATTTTGGAGCTTGAGAAAAATGAGAGCGAGTTTGGCCGCTCTAGCGCGCTTATTCGTGGCATTTGCGCAGATATTTTAAACAGGGGCGGCGAAGTGGGCGGCTTTGATGCTTACACTACGTCTGATGTTCTGCGTGGCTCGGGGCTTTCAAGCTCTGCCGCTTTTGAGGTTGTTATAGGTGCAATTTTAAACGGCGAGTACAACAACTTTAAATTTACGCCTGTTGAAATTGCGCAAATTAGCCAGTTTGCAGAAAACGTATTTTTTGGCAAGCCAAGCGGCCTTATGGACCAAACAGCAAGCAGTGTTGGCGGCGCAATTACTATTGATTTTAAAGACACAAGCGCACCCGTTGTAACAAAAGTGGAACTTGACCTTGCAAAGCATGAATTTGCGCTTTGCATTACAGACACAAAGGGCAGCCACGCAGGCCTAACAGACGAATATGCCGCAGTAAGGCTTGAAATGGAGCAGGTGGCGGCATATTTTGGCAAAAGCGTGTTGCGAGAAGTTGACGAGCAAGATATTTACAAAAATATGGCGAAATTGCGCGAAAAATTACCCGACAGGGCTGTGCTTCGCGCCATGCACTTTTTTGCAGAAACAAACCGCGCAATAAAACTTTGCAACGCCGTGCGTGAAGATAAATTCGATGAATTTTTAAAGCTTATTATAGAGAACGGACACTCGTCTTACGAGTATAACCAAAACGCATACAGCGTAAAAAACACAAAAGAACAGGGCGTTTGCGTGGGGCTTGCGCTTTCGCAAAAAGTGCTTAGCGGCAAGGGCGCGTGGCGCTTGCAAGGTGGCGGCTTTGCCGGCACAATACAGGCGTTTGTGCCGCTTACCGCGCTTAACGAGTACTATGAACTAATGGAGAGCGTTTTCGGGCAAGGCGCATGCTATGTGTTGAACATTCGCAACTTTGGCGCTGTTAGGGTTGAAAAAGATATGTAAAATTGGGGTGGTGTAAATGCGCGAAGTACTACACAAAATGGTAGAATTTTATAGTGGAGAGCCAAAATATATACAGCACTTTATTAAAGTTCATGCATTTGCAAGCGAAATTGCGGCGTGCGAAAAATTAGACGAAGAGGCTACTGAAATATTGCAAATTGCAGCGTATGTGCACGACATAGGCATAAAGCCGGCGCTTCAAAAGCACGGCAGTTCAAGCGGCAAATTGCAAGAAAAAGAAGGGCCCGACGCCGCAAGAAAAATGCTGGAAAGCCTACACTTGCCAAAAAAAGTTATAGAGCGTGTGTGCTACCTTGTGGCGCACCACCACACTTATACTAACATTGATGCAGACGATTACCAAATACTTGTAGAGGCCGACTTTCTTGTTAATTTTTTCGAGGGAGAATATGAAAAAGAGACAATAGAAAAAGCTTTGCAAAATATTTTTAAAACGCAAAGCGGCAAACGCCTTTGCAAACAAATGTTTTTAAGCACTGCTAATAATGTTGAACAAATTTAAAACCTGTACAAGTTGGTTTTACTTTATAGCTTGAATTTATAAAAATTTAACACTTTTCACACAATTGCCGTGTATAATTTTAAAGGGAAATTATGTGCGGCAATTTATTTATTGGCAGTTTCTATACTATTTAATAAAACAAGCTAGTACTTGTGAAAATACTGCCCTGTGCAGGAGGAAAAAACGTGATTGAAGTTTTAAACATAACAAAAAAATACGGCGCACACACTGCCGTTGAAAACTTAAGCTTTACAGTAGAAAAAGGCGCAATTTACGGCTTGCTTGGGCCCAACGGCGCAGGTAAATCTACAACAATGAACATAATAACAGGCTACATTTGCGCCACAGAGGGAACGGTGAAAATTAACGGCGTTGACATATACGACACAGACGAAAACACGCGCGCTTTTATAGGCTATATGCCCGAGCACCCGCCGCTTTACCTTGATATGACACCGAGAGAATATTTGCATTTTATTGCAGAGTTGAAAGATTTTGAAAAGGAACAGCACAAAGAAATTGTGCAACGCGCAATGAGCAAAACAGGCGTTGAAGATGTGCAAAACAGGCTTATACGAAACTTATCGAAGGGCTATAAACAGCGCGTGGGGCTGGCAGGTGCCCTTTTGGGCGAGCCGGAAGTGCTTATATTAGATGAGCCCACAGTAGGGCTTGACCCAAAGCAAATTATTGAAATACGCGAGCTGATAAAAGCGCTTGCAAAAAAGCACACTGTTTTACTAAGCAGCCACATTTTGCCCGAGATAAGCGCAGTGTGCGACAAAATTATAATAATGAACAAAGGTAAACTTGTTGCGTTCGACACAGCCGAAAATTTGGCACAGCCGCAAAAAGGCAAAAGCGTGCTTACAATTGAGGTGCAAGCGGAAAGCGAAAGCGAAATTGACAAAGCGCTAAGCAACATTGACGGCGTGCAGAGCATTGAAACAGCGCAAAACACACAGGACGGCACGTTTACAGTAAGCGTTAATTGCAACAGCGGTTGTGATATTCGTGCACAGGTTAGCCTTGCGCTTGGCAAGGCAGGCTTGCCTGTTTTAAGCATGAAATCGCACCAAAACACGCTTGAGGACATTTTTTTGCTGCTTACAGAAGACGGCGAGGCCGCAGAGAATAGCAGCACAAGCGGCAAAGAAAAAAGCAATGACGGCGATGTTTTAAGCGATGACGCGGCAAATGAAAAAGCAAAAGAAAAGGACGTATAAAAATGGAAGCTATATTTAAAAAAGATTTGCAGAGCCTTTTTAATAACATGACGGGCTTTGTTTTATGTGCGTTCACGCTGTTTATGATAGGCGTTTATTTTACAGCGCTTTGCCTTATGGGCGGCTATGCAGAACTTGGCGTTTTGTTTAACAGCCTTATTTTTGTGTTTTTAATTATAGTGCCGCTTTTAACAATGCGCAGCTTTGTTGAAGAGCGCCGCCAAAAAACAGACCAGCTACTTTTAACAAGCCCTGTTAGCACAGCGGAAATTGTGTGCGGCAAATTTTTTGCGCTTGTCACGGTGTTTGCGCTTCCGCTACTTGTTTCGGCGGCGCTGCCTGTTGTAATGTCGTTTTTCGGCAACGTGTCTTTTGTTCGCGCTTATATGAGCATAGGGGCGTTTTTCTTGCTTGGTGCGGCGGCAATTTCAATAGGGCTTTTTATAAGCTCGCTTACAGAAAGCCCTGTAATTTGCGCCGTTTGCACTTTTGGCGCACTTCTTATTTTGTACCTTATGCCTGCCGTTTCAACGCTTATTTCCGCAAGCGCACTTGCAAGCACACTTGCTTTAAGCGTTTTTTTTGTAGCAGTGGCGCTTGTGCTGTATGCGCTTATGAAAAACGCCGCTATACCGTGCATTGTTTTTGCAATTGGCACAGTAGCGGCGTGGGCAGTGTATTTTATAAACCCTGTTGTTATGGAGGGTTTGTTCCAAAAAATGATGTACTCGCTTGCTATTTTTGAGCGCTTTACACCGTTTGTAAACGGCACGCTTGATTTAACGTCGCTTGTTTATTACGTTAGCCTGTGCGTTTTGTTTTTGTTTTTAACGTGCCAAAGCATTGAGAAGCGCCGCTGGAGCTGAGGGCTAGATAGCCAATCAATGGTAACAACTTAGCAACGCAAAACAATGAAGGTAAAATGTGTAGGGGCGGCCATTGGCCGCCCGTTTTGTGTGCATTATGTACCTACAATGAAATGTTTTGCGGCATCAACCCTCAAGTTATTGACATTGGTTATCTAACAGATAAAAGCAAATAAATGGGCTGTTGCACTGAGATGATTTTTTATAAAAATAAACAAGAAAATGTAGGGACATGGCTTGCCATGTCCCTACATTTATAGTGTCAAAAAAGGTATACCCTCAAAAATATTGCACAAAATTATGATGTGATTTGTAGGGGCGGGTTTCCAATGCCGTCAACTTAAGCGTAAAAACGCCCTCTCCGGCACTGCGGTGCCACC
>CAYJHA010000052.1:1374-14572 GCA_964369785.1 uncultured Bacteroides sp. | reverse complement strand
TATGTACGCGTTATTAAACACACACAATAATAGGGAGGGCTATCAAGCCCTCCCTTTAAAATTACGCTTCTTTTAACTGCTCTTTCGCTGTCGCTTTGCCGCCGTATTCAAGCAGCGGCTTTGCACCATTTATTGCCTCTTTTGTAACAATAACTTTTGTTATCGAATTATCGCTAGGTATATCGTACATTATGCCAATTAGTGCCTGTTCCATAACACTTCGCAAGCCCCTTGCGCCGCTTTTAATTGCAATAGTTTTCTTCGCAATTTCAAGCAGTGCATCATCTGTAATTTCAAGCTCTACATCGTCCATTTTCAAAAGGGCGCTGTACTGCTTAACAAGGCTGTTTTTCGGCTCTAACATAACGCGCACAAGCGCTTCTTCGTCAAGTGCTTTAAGCACTGTCACAACAGGTATGCGGCCTATAAGTTCGGGAATAATGCCGAACTTCACAAGGTCATGCGGCTCTACAAGGCGCAGTAAGTTTTCTTTGTGCTCCTCGTTGTCAATTTTCAGCGTGCCGCCAAAGCCAAGTGATGATGAATTTGTGCGTTTTTCTATATGCTTATCAAGCCCGTCAAAAGCGCCACCGCAAATAAACAAAATGTTCTTTGTATCAATTTGTATAAACTCTTGTTGTGGGTGTTTTCTGCCACCCTGCGGCGGCACATTGCTAACAGTGCCCTCAATAATTTTAAGCAGTGCTTGTTGCACGCCCTCGCCGCCAACATCGCGTGTTATAGACGGGTTTTCGCTTTTACGCGTTATTTTGTCAATTTCGTCTATATAAATAATGCCCTTTTCAGCACGCTGTATGTCAAATTCTGCCGCTTGTATAAGCTTTAGCAAAATGTTCTCAACGTCTTCGCCTACATAGCCTGCCTCAGTAAGTGTTGTTGCGTCTGCTATGGCAAAAGGCACATTTAACATGCGCGCTAGTGTTTGCGCCAAAAGCGTTTTGCCAACGCCCGACGGCCCCAGCAAAAGCACGTTAGATTTTTGCAGCTCCACGTCGTTTTCAGGCTCTGACAAAATGCGCTTATAGTGGTTATAAACTGCAACACTAAGCACTATTTTCGCCTCGTCTTGCCCTATAACATACTGGTCAAGCCCGTCTTTTATTTCGTGCGGTGTAAGCACTTTTATCAAATCATCGTCAGCTTTGCTGCCTTTTTTCTTGCCGCGCCCTTTTTGTGGCTCGTCAGAATAGCCCATTTCTTCGCGCTCTTCGTCTAAAATAGAGTGGCAAAGCCCAATGCACTCGTTACAAATATTCACACCCGGGCCAATAATCATGCGCTCTACTTCTTCTTGATGACGCCCACAAAAGCTGCAAATTAAATCTTTTTCTTTGTCTTTTCCGTTATTTTTATTTTGATTTGCCATATGCCTTCCTATCGTTTCGTTATTACTTCATCAACAATTCCATACTCTTTCGCTTGTTGTGCGCTCATATAATTATCTCTTTCGGTGTCGTTTGCAATTGTCTCAACAGTTTGCCCTGTCATTTGTGAAAGTATATCATTCAAACGCGAGCGTGTGCGCACAATGTGGTCAGCGTGGATTTTAATATCTGTTGCTTGGCCCTGCAAGCCACTTAAAAGTGGCTGGTGAATCATAATTTCGCTGTTAGGAAGCGCATAGCGTTTGCCCTTTGCACCCGCCGCAAGTAAAAACGAACCCATCGACGCTGCAAGCCCGATACATATTGTTGATACGTCACATTTTATATACTGCATAGTGTCGTAAATAGCAAAGCCCGATGTTATTGAACCGCCCGGGCTGTTAATGTATAGGCTAATATCCTTTTCAGGGTCTTGCCCTTCAAGGTATAAAAGCTGTGCCACAACAAGGCTTGCCGTAACGTCGTTCACCTGGTCTGACAGCATTATAATTCTGTCGTTGAGCAAGCGCGAAAATATATCGTAAGAACGCTCGCCTCTAGATGTTTGCTCTACAACATAAGGTACTAAACTGCTCAAAATATTGCCTCCCCAAATAAATAATTCTAGTGTTTATTTTTTGCCTTCTTTTTTCTCTGTAATTTTTGCGCTTGTTTTTAACAAATCTATAGCTTTGTTAACTGCCAAATCTTTTTTCACATCGTCTGCCGGTATAATTTCTTTAACTTTGTCAGCTTCCATTTTATATGCCTCTGCAATGCGCTCTACCTCTTTGTCAAAGTCTTCTTCTGAGGCAACAAGGCTTTCAAGCTCAACAATTTTTTCAAGTGCTAGGCGTGTTTTAACTTGCTTTTCAGCCTGTTCTTTAAAGCCGTCTCTGAACTTTTCTACTTCGCCGCCCATATACTTCAAGTAGTCTTCAAGCCTTAAACCTTGCTGTTGCAAGCGTTGCTCAAAGTCACGAACCATATCGTCAATGCGGTTTTCAACCATGCACTCGGGAATGTCGCCTTTAAGTGTTTCAACAACTTGCTCTACAAGGCTGTTCTCAACGTTCATTTCGCTCTCTGAGTCTTTTTGCTCTTGGCTCTTTGTGCGAATGCTGTCTTTAAGCTCACTAAGTGTATCATATTCTGAAACGTCTTTCGCAAACTCATCATCTAAAACAGGTAGCTCTTTCATTTTAACTTCGTGCAATTTAATTTTAAACACAGCCGCTTTGCCTGCAAGTTCAGCCGCTTGGTACTCTTCAGGGAAAGATACGTTAACATCAAACTCTTCGCCTGCCGCATGGCCTACAACTTGCTCTTCAAAGCCAGGTATAAACTGGCCTGAGCCAAGTGTTAGCGAGAAATGCTCGCCTTTGCCGCCATCAAAAGCAACGCCGTCAACAAAGCCCTCAAAATCAAGGTCTGTAATGTCGCCGTCTTCCGCTTTGCCCTCACGTGTTATAACTCTTGCGCCGCGCTCTCTCATGCGCTCAATTTCAGCGTCAATTTCAGCCTCTTCAACAGCATTGACAACTTTTTCTACTTTTAAACCTTTGTATTTGCCAATTTCAACTTCGGGCTTTACAAAAACAACAACTTTTAATGTAAGGCCGCTCTCCATATCTGCTGAAACAATCTCAACATCAGGCCTGTCAACAGGCTCAATTTTGCTCTCTTCAATAGCTTTCTCGTATGCATCGCCGAAAAGTTCGTTTGCGGCGTCTATGTAAAACGTGTCTGCGCCATACATTTTCTCTATCATTGCACGTGGTGCTTTGCCTTTTCTGAAACCGGGAATGTTATATTTAACAGCATTTGTTTTATACGCTTTTTCAACGCTTTCTTTAAATGTTTTTGCATCTATGCTAAACTGCAATTCATGCTTGCTATTCTCCAGTTTTTCGTTTTTAATAAGATTCATTTGACTTCCTCCAACATAATTTTTACACATAAAGATATTTTACCATATTTTTGTGAACTTTTAAAGAATATATTTAAACTTTTTCTAACTTTTTTAATTTAAAGTAATTTTATGGAATATTTTTTTACCTTTTTTCACTACAATGCCTGTTTTTAAAGTGTCTGCACTTATAACAGCGGCAAAATCCGCAACTTTTTCGCCGTCCACACTTATGCCGCCCTGCTGTACAAGGCGCCTTGCCTCGCCCTTGCTTTGTGCCAGCTTTGACAGCACTAGTATATCAAGTATGCCTATGCCGCCGTCTGTCACATTTTCTGCGCTTAGCTCTGTTGAGGGCATATTCTCCTCGTCTGCGGCGCCGCCAAACAGGCTTTTTGATGTGTTAAGCGCTTTGTCCGCCTCGTCTTTGCAGTGCACAAGGCTGGTAAGCTCATACGCAAGAAGCTCTTTAGCCTTGTTAATTTCATTGCCGCTTGTCATATCTATGCTCTCAATATCGCTAACGTCAACGTTTGTCAATAGTTTCAAGCAGTTTTTAACCTCGGCGTCATCAATGTTTCGCCAGTATTGGAAAAACTCGTACGGTGTTGTTTTTTCGGGGTCAAGCCACACTGCACCTTTTTCGGTCTTGCCCATTTTCTTGCCCTCTTTTGTTGTGAGCAATGTAAATGTCATGCCGAAAACTTCGCGTTTATCACAGCGCCTGTTAAGCTCTACGCCGCCAATAATGTTGCTCCATTGGTCATTGCCGCCAAACTGCATTTTTACGCCGTGTTCACGTGATAGATGCAAAAAGTCGTAGCTTTGCATAAGCATATAGTTGAATTCTATGAACGAAAGCCCTTTTTCAAGCCTTGTTTTAAAACATTCTGCTGTGAGCATTTTGTTAACAGAGAAATGCGTGCCTATGTCTCTTAAAAACTCAACGTAGTTAAGCTTTAAAAGCCAATCGGCATTATTTACAATAAATGCTTTGCCCTCTGAGAAATCTAAAAACTTGCTCATTTGCTGCTTAAACCTGTCAGCATTTTTTTGTATGTCCTCTTGCGTTAACATTTTGCGCATGTCTGTTTTGCCCGTTGGGTCGCCCACCATTGTTGTGCCGCCACCAAGCAATATTATTGGGCGGTGCCCTGCGTTTTGCATGTGGCGCATAACAATAAGCTGCATAAAATGGCCCACGTGCAGGCTGTCTGCCGTAGGGTCAAAACCTGTGTAGAATGTTATTTTCTCTTTGCCAAGAAGCTCTTTTATTGCCGCTTCGTCAGTTGCCTGCGCAATAAGGCCTCTCTCGGCAAATAAGTCGTATACATTACTCATACTTAATATACTCTCCGTTTCCTTTTGTAGTAACTTGTTAACATTATATCTTGATGTTATATTGTAGGGACAACCCTTGCGGTTGTCCGAGTACCATGCGGCAGGCACGGACAGGGGCAAGCCCTGTCCCTACACTAAAACGTAAACTTTAAATTTTAACAGAGCAGTAGGGGCAGGTCTCTGCGCCTTCCCGTACACCCTGGCTAGCTATCGCTAGTATTCAAAATAAAGAAATGTGGTGTTCCACTCTCTTTGTTATCATATCAAGCGCAACAACATTTTTGCCACCCTCCGGCACAATTATGTCGGCAAAGCGCTTGCTTGGCTCAACAAAAGCCTCGTGCATGGGCTTTACCGTTGTTAAATACTGCGACACTACACTGTCTAGCGAGCGCCCGCGCTTTTTAACATCGCGAACCACTCTTCTAAGTATACGCACATCTGCGTCTGTGTCAACAAAAATTTTAACGTCCATTAAATTTCGCAATTTTTCGCTAGCAAAAATTAATATTCCCTCTACCAAAATTACATTTTTCGGCTCAATTCGCAGTGTTTTCTCACACCTATCGTGTGCTGTAAAGTCATACGTTGGGCAATTAATTCCGAAGCCATTTTTCAAATCTTCAATTTGTTTCACCATTAAATCGGTGTCAAACGCATTGGGGTGGTCGTAGTTTAAAAGTGTTTTTTCCTCGTATGTAAGCCCTTTGTTGCTTTTATAGTAGTTATCGTGAGACACTACACAAACACGGTTTTCAAAGTGCTCTTTAAGTTTTTTAACAAGCGTTGTTTTGCCGCTTGCAGTGCCGCCTGCTATGCCAATAACCATACTTTGCATACAAACCACCAGCCCTTTTACTTTAAAATTAATAGGCTATTTTAAAAACGGCCTTTTTAACGTTAATAAAGCCCTCTGCCCTTACATTTGGTTTGTGCGGCTCCTCCACCATAAACACGGCAAAGCGCCCCTCGCCCATAACAAGCGCGGCCGAGAGCTCACAGTCCAAAATAGCACAATCTGTCTCGTCGCTGTACGGTTCAAGCTCTGTTATGTCGCCCAGGCTAACCTCACAAATTTCGGTGCCTTTTATGTCCATTTGCAAATCCATATATTTCGAGTGCACTTCAAAATTCTTTTCGCTGGACGGCTGTGTTTCCACTTCCATTATGTTCACAAAAACATTGTCGCCGTCAATATCGGTGCGCCCCAGCGGCAATTCAGATATATCGTTGTTTTCAATGTAATCTATTGCTATATCAAGGTTTTCAAAAAGCCCTCTGTATTGGTTAATGTTTTCGGTTGTATCGTAAATCACATTAATCTCCATTCTGTGCATAGCACAAATAATTTTGAATAATCTCCATACAGTATGGAGATTAATTGGCATGTGCCGTCTGCGACGGCACGCCTTTTTATACATAATTAGCGTGGTTTTTCACGCTAATTCTCCTTTTATGAATGATTATACATTTCATCGTAATATTTTTTGTAGTTGCCGCTTGTAACATTTGTCAGCCACTGTTCATTGTCTAAATACCACTTTATTGTTTTTTCAATGCCAACTTCAAACGTTGTTTCGGGCGCCCAGCCAAGCTCGTCTGTAATTTTTTTCGGGTCAATGGCATAGCGCCTGTCATGGCCAAGCCTGTCCTCTACATATTTAATAAGTTTCTCGTCAATTGTGGCGTCGCACTCGCGGTTTAATATTTCTATTATTTTTTTAACTATATAAATGTTCGGCTTCTCGTTGTGCCCACCTACATTATACACTTCGCCTATACGCCCTTTTTCTATAACAACATCAATAGCTTTACAGTGGTCTTCTACATATAGCCAGTCGCGTATATTCATGCCGTCGCCGTAAACAGGCAGTTGTTTTTTATTTTTAGCGTTGTTTATCATAAGCGGTATTAGCTTTTCAGGGAACTGAAAAGGCCCGTAGTTATTAGAGCATCTTGTTATATTTACAGGCATATTATACGTATCACCGAAAGCTTTTACAAAAAAATCTGCCGATGCCTTGCTTGATGAATACGGGCTGTGCGGGTCAAGCGGTGTTGTCTCTACAAAAAAGCCCTCTGCACCTAGGCTGCCGTAAACTTCGTCTGTGCCCACTTGCAAAAACTTTTTGCCGCTTTGCCACTCGCCGCCGTTTAGCCATGCGTTTTTTGCGCATTGTAGCATGTTAACAGTGCCCTCAACATTTGTTTTAACAAAAATTTCGGGGTTTGTAATGCTGCGGTCAACGTGGCTTTCAGCAGCAAAGTTTACAACACAGTCAATGTCGTATTTTTCAAAAAGTGATGTAATTGCCGCCCTGTCGCAAATGTCGGCATTTACAAAAACGTGCCTGTCATCACTTTGCACGCTTTTCAAATTCTCCATATTGCCTGCATAAGTAAGTGCGTCTACGTTAATTATTTTAATACTTGTATACGCATTAAGCATATACAAAACAAAGTTTGAGCCTATAAAGCCTGCGCCGCCTGTTACAAGATACGTTTTATTGTTCATAATTTTACACTCTCCAAAATTTTATTAAAATATATAACTTCAACTATTGTCGACACTATCTATTATATGTCGTCTTTACATTTTTTTAATTTTTATCTAAAAACTTTTATTCTAAAACAGCATTTTCAAAGTAACACTTAAGTGCTGTTTTCCAGTCTCTCATTTCATCGCCCACTGTGCACCTTAACATTGTGTTATCAAGTGCGGAATACTCGGGCCTATCTGCCGCTTTTGGGTTATTTTTTTTGTACTCTTTCGTTGTGCAAGGTGCTACTTCAGCTTTAACTTTCGCAAGGCGTATAATTTCACTTGCAAAGTCAAACCAGCTGCAAATACCTGTGCCGGTGCAGTGGTAAACACCGTATTCTTTCGTTACGGCTAGCTTTAAAATATGGTGCGCTAAATCTGCGGCGTTTGTGGGGTTGCCCACTTGGTCGTTCACAACTGTAAGCTTGCCATTTTTTTTGCCCACTGCAACCATTGTTTTAACAAAATTTTTGCCTGTGTAGCCATAAAGCCACGCCGTGCGCACAATAAACGTTTTTTTGCAAAACTGCTGTGCATAATTTTCACCAAGCAGCTTTGTTTTTCCGTAGGCAGATACAGGCGCTGTAAGCTCGCACTCGCTAAGTGGTGCACCTGCTTTTTTGCCACTGAAAACATAGTCTGTCGACACATGAATGAGCTTTGCTTTAACCTTTTGCGCCGCCATTGCCAAGTTTCTTGCACCTATCGCGTTCACTTTGTACGCGTCGTCAAAGTTCGCCTCGCAGCCGTCAACATTCGTGTAAGCGGCACAGCTAATTATAACATCAGGCCTTGTGTTCTTCGCAAAAGTCGTAACAGTTTTCAGGTCTGTAATATCAAGCGTGTCAACATCTGTTTTATAAATTTTTGCGTGCAAAAGCTCTTTTGAAATGTCGCCCAGTTCTGTTTTGCCGCTTTCAAGGCACTTGCAAATTTCTGTGCCAAGCTGGCCGTTTGCACCCGTTATAAGTATGTTCATTTAAGCCTCCGAATATCTTTTTACAGCGACGCAATAATTTTGCCCTCTGCCACTTGCCTTAAATGGTGGCCATACGGGCTTTTGCCGTATAGCTGTGCACTTTCAAGCAGTTTTTCTTTTGTTATCCAGCCGTTTTTGTAGCTTATTTCTTCCGGCGCACTTATCTTAATGCCCTGGCGCTTTTCTATCATGCGCACAAAGTCTGCCGCGTCTACTAGGCTGTCTACCGTGCCTGTGTCCAGCCACGCAAAACCTCTGCCAAGCAGTTTCACATCAAGTGTGCCGTCGTTTAAGTAAAGCTCATTAAGTGTAGTAATTTCAAGCTCGCCCCTTGCGCTTGGTTTAACTTGTTTTGCCAGTTCAACAACACGTTTGTCGTAAAAATAAAGGCCTGTAATGGCATAGTTGCTCTTAGGGTTTTCCGGCTTTTCTTCAACAGAAATAACCTTGCTGTTTTCGTCGAACTCAACAACGCCAAAGCGCTCAGGGTCGTTAACATAGTAGCCAAAAACAGTTGCTTTGCCGTTTTGAGAATTCTCAGCAGCTTCTTTAAGAAGCTTTGAAAAGCCACTGCCGTAAAAAATATTGTCGCCCAAAACCATTGCGCATTTATCGTCGCCTATAAATTCTTCGCCCAATAAAAACGCCTGTGCAAGGCCGTCGGGGCTGGGCTGTACTTTATAGCTTAAATTTATGCCAAAACGGCTTCCGTCTGCAAGCAAATCTTTAAAACGCGGTGTATCTTCAGGCGTAGATATAATTAAAATATCTTTAATGCCGGCAAGCATAAGTGTTGAAAGCGGGTAATAAATCATAGGTTTGTCGTAAACCGGAAGTAGCTGTTTGCTTGTAACCATTGTAAGCGGATAAAGCCTTGTGCCTGCACCGCCTGCTAAAATTATGCCTTTCATAATAAAATTACCTCTTTCTTGCCGCTTTGCAGCTTATTTTAATGCTTATAAAACCTAAAGCCCCACTTATGCCAGTATTTTAGCATTGAGCTTATCTGCATTGAAAAATTTTTAAATTTTTTGCGTGTGTCCCTATGCCATGCATGAATTACGCGGGTGTTTGGCACATACATAACTTCGCCGTGTTTTTGCACTTCTCGTGTTAAGTCGGCGTCTTCAACATACATAAAATAGTTCTCGTCAAAACCGCCTATTTTTTTAAAAACTTCTGTTCTTATAACAAAAAAGCAACCTGTGCAAAAATCAATTTTTTGTGGTTTGCTCAAATCTTCGTCGAGCATTAAATATCTTTTTTCAATATTTCTTAAAAAAGGCACCGCTTGTGTAAACGGCAATTGCCTGCTTAAAAGCGCCATAAATGTGGGCACACGTTTTGCGGTATACTGCTCTTCACCGCCGGGAAACATAAGCCGCGGCGTTGCCATTACTACGTTTTGGTTTTCGTCAAGCCAAGCGCAAAGCGCTGTTATAGCATCGGTGTCAAGTGTAATGTCGGGGTTAATAACGGCGTGGTATTCGCTGTTTAATAGCTTCAAAACACTGTTGTGCCCTACACCGAAACCTGCGTTTTTTTCAAGGCTAATGCATGTCACATTTTGCCCAAAATCAGTTTGGCAAAGCTTAGTGCCTGTGCCATCGGGCGAGTTATTATCAACTACATAAAGGCTAAAATCAACGCCTTTAGTTGCAGATGTAATTGTTTTTATGCCGTTTGCAACTTCGTCATACCCATTGTATGCCACTATGCAGCCGCTTACTTTTGTTTTTTGCATAAAAACTCCGTTCTGCCGTATTTTTAGTAGTATTTGTCGAAATTAAGCAAATGGGTGAACAACACTGTCACCATTTTCGCCTGTTTGTTCGCTTGTTGTGGCTTGTCCATCAGCGGTGTCGGTGGTGGCATCAGCCGTCTCACCTGTTTGTGCGTCTGCTTCACCTGTGCCCTCTTCGCCTGTTTGTGTGTCTGCGGCAGTATCTTGAGCTTGTGAGTCTTCATTTTGCTGCTCTTCTGCCGCCTGCGATGTGCTTGTATCACCTGTCACAGGCATTGCGCTCTCGTCTGTTATAATAAAGTTTTGTACAACGTACCAAATGCCAACGCCAAGCGCAATTGACACTATAATTAAAATAATAATAGGTACAACTAAGCTTTTGTCACTGCTTTTTTTCACGCCTTTGTTGCCTGCGTTTAAAACGGGCTCGTTCCAATCAATTTCTTGTGCCGCTTTAAATGTGCGTGCATACGGAATTTCGTATCCTTTTACAAGGCGTCTTATCATATCAAAGGCAGACATCACTGCTTTTTTCTTTGCGTCTTCAGCCATTTTTATGCTTGTTATATAAACATATTTGCCATATGTTACGGCAACTGCCATAGTGCTTTTGCCCTGCACACTTGCAATTGACACGCCAAAATCAGCTTTAGTGCATTTTTTTGCTGCAAAGCTTCTGTCTGCCGATAGTTGAACAGGGTCGTCGCTCTCTTCATCGTCCATAATAGCGGCGTCTGCAATTTTGTTTGCCATTTTGCTGTGGTGGTAGCTATCTTGCCCAAAATCGTATATTTTATCTGCTGTTTCAACATTTTTAAATTCTGCTTCAAGTAATGTGCCCGTCTCTTCGTCGGGCGCCATTATGTTAAGCTCGTTCTTATTAAGCAATTTTGCAACATATTTTGCAAGCGGTGTTTTGCCCCTTGAGTAAACAACATCGCCCATTGCGGCTTCCATTTGTGCCGCGGCATTCTCGCATAGCTCTGTTGCAGGCGCTGTGCGTCCTTCTGCCGTTACAACTACAAGAACCTCGCCGCCTTGCCCATACAAATTGAGCTTAATGTGCGGAAGCTCTGACAATTGCCTTGCAGTAACTTTAAGCAAATTCATGTCGGGTTGGAACATGCGCAAAATTATTTGAACGCCCGGCCCGTCTGCCTGCTTCGGTGCACTGCTGTGCATATTTTGCGGCTGTTGTGCTTGCGCTTGTTGCTGCATTTGAGCTTGTGGCATTTGTGCGGCAATATTTACACCTGCGTTTTGTGCCGGTTGCGCTTGTGGTTGCGCTTGCATGTTCATGTTGCGCATTGCCGCTTGCTGTGCCGCCATATTTTGTGCTTGCTGTTGCAAACTGCTTGCATTTTGCGCCGCTTGCGGTGCTGCCATGTTTTGTTGTTGTGGTGCACGTTGCATTTGCTGTGCGTTTTGCATATTTTGTGCGCCGTAATTCTGCCCTTGCGGCGCCATATTTTGCCCTTGTGGCGCCATGTTTTGGCCTTGCATATTTGCACTGCGCATTGGCGCTTGTTGTGCCGCCATGTTTTGTGCTTGTTGCGGTTGTTGCGGTTGTTGTGCACGCTGTACTTGCTGTGCATTTTGCATATTTTGTGCGCTAAAATTTTGCCCTTGTGGCGCTATATTTTGCCCTTGCATATTAGCATTGCGCATTGCCGCTTGTTGTGCCGCCATGTTTTGCGCTTGTTGCATTTGCTGTGCATTTATATTTTGCGGTTGTTGCGCGTTTTGCGGTTGCCATTGACCTTGGCCTTGCCCTTGCCCTTGGTTATTATTGTTTTGTGGTGTAGCACCATATTGGTTAAATTGTTCTGACATTTAATTGTCCTCCCTTTAAGCAATTGATATTTTATTTAAATTAAATTGTATTTAATTGTTTGCATTTTTTTATTTTAAACGCCTTTGTGTCATTGTTTTTCACATCCGTTTAGCTCAAGGCCCAGTGCCGCACGCCTTAGCATGTCAAGTGCACGCGTTGCCGACGACATTCTCACATATTCTCGAGACCTGTCTTTTATAACTGCCTTTTGCACATAAACTTCGCCATTAAACGCAATGCCTATGTACACGGTGCCAACAGGTTTTTCATCTGTTCCACCGCCTGGGCCTGCTATGCCGGTTATACCTATTCCAAAGTCAGCGCCTGAAAGTTGCCTTGCGCCTTTAGCCATTTCAGCGGCTGTTTGCTTTGACACCGCGCCATATTTTTCAAGCGTTTCACCGCTTACGCATAGCACTTTCATTTTAGCTTCGTTTGCGTAAGCAACTGTGCCATAGCCAAAAATATTACTGCTGTTTTCAACACCGGTTATCATTTGAGCCAGCAAACCGCCTGTGCAACTCTCTGCCGTGGCAACTGTTTTGCCTTTATCTATCAATAAATTTACAACTGTCTGTTCTAAAGACTCTGAGTCCCTGTCGTATATATTATTGCCCAAAATTTCGTAAAATTGCTTAACTGTTTCCTCACACATTTGCTGTGCAATTTCGGTAGTTTTAGCCTTAGCCGTAACTCGCACCCGAACTTCGCTTGTTTTAGCATATAATGCAGACGTTGGGTTTTGTGCGTTTAATAAGTGCTCCACCATTGTTTCAAGTGTGCTTTCGCCCACGCCTATAACATTCAAATTTGTTGAATACAAAACACTGTCGCTTAATGATTCTAAAAATGGCTTTACCTTATTTGTAAACATGGGGTAAAGCTCATTAGGTGGCCCCGGTAGCAAAATTGCATACTTTGTGCCGTCTTTGAAAATCATGCCCGGTGCTGTGCCGTTTGCATTCGGAATTTTCTCGCCGTTTGTCGGCACCATTGCCTGGCGCCTGTTATTCTCTGTCATTGTGCGCTTTAACGCTTTAAAGAAGTTCTCAATTTTTGCATTTTCCTCTTCGTCAAAGCGCAGTACATCGCCGAACACCTCGCACACCGTTTGCTTTGTCAAATCGTCTTGCGTGGGGCCAAGCCCACCCGACATAACAATAACGTCACTGCGCTTTTTTGCAAGCTCTACAACGCTTTTTAGCCTTGTGGGGTTATCGCCCACAACGCTTTGAAAATGCACATCAAAGCCTAAAAAGGCAAGTTGCTCGCTTAAAAATTTCGCGTTTGTGTTAACTATATTGCCAAGCAAAAGCTCTGTACCCACGGCTATTATTTCAGCTACCATTTTATTCTCCGTCTTTTTATTTTATCGCGTTTAAGCGCCCTAAATATCAATAAATTCAGGCTCAATTCCCTGTGCCGCTACTTCTTCAAGTTGTGCCAGTTCAGGCATGTTATCCT
>CAYJHA010000052.1:0-1274 GCA_964369785.1 uncultured Bacteroides sp. | reverse complement strand
TCAATTCCCTGTGCCGCTACTTCTTCAAGTTGTGCCAGTTCAGGCATGTTATCCTCTGCCTCTTCAATTTCTTTTAGTGTAGGTTTTGTTTTAGGGTGTGGCGGTGTAAACAGCGTACAGCAATCTTCATACGGCTGTATACTCGTCTCAAAAGTGTCAATTTTTCGCGCTATTTCGGTAATTTCTACTTTATCCATGCCTATGCACGGCCGCAAAACAGGCAAGCTTTGTGCACTGTCTGTGCACGCAATTGCCATTAGCGTTTGGCTTGCCACTTGTGCAAGGCTCTCGCCTGTTATAATTGCAGCAGCGCCAACATCTTCACATATTTTATTTGTAATTCTAAGCATACTGCGGCGCATTAACACTGTAAACAGTTCTTTCGGCGCATTGTCTCTTATATAAACTTGCGGCTTTGTATAATTCACTACATACACTTTTAAATTGCCTGTATACGGGGCAATTTTACGCGCTAAATCGAGCACTTTTCTCTGTGCATGTTCGCTTGTGTAAGGTGGGCTTGCAAAGTGCACACACGTTAGTGAAAGCCCACGCTTTGCCATTAAGTAGCCTGCAACAGGGCTGTCTATACCGCCGGAGAGCATTAGCGCCGCCTTGCCCGACGTTGAAACAGGCATACCGCCTGCGCCTTGCACCTTGCCGCCGTGCACGTATGCACCAAAGTCTCTAACTTCAACTGTCACGTTAAGCTCGGGTTTTTTAACGTCTACTTTTAAATGTGGGTGTGCGTCTAATATGTACCCACCAAGCTCCCTGCCAATTTCCATACTGTTTAACGGGAACGTTTTATCGCTTCGTTTTGCGCTTACTTTAAAAGTTTTTGCACCTTTAAGCTCTTTTTCTAAGTAGAGCAGTGCTGTTTTTTTAATGTCATCAAAATCTTTTTCACAAACAGCGGCACGGCTGAGTGTTGCGATACCGAACACTTTTTTCATGCGCTCAAAAGCGTCGTTCATGCAAGCACAAGCGGCTGTGCTCTCGTCTTGCGGCTCAATATATACAGTGGACTGCGCCTTGTACACTTTAAAGTTACCAAGCTTTTTCAAGCGCCTGCGCATAGTTTTTAGCATTACGCTCTCAAAAGTCGCCTTATTCAAGCCTTTTAGCGACATTTCACCTTGATACGCCAAAATTATTTCTTGCATTTGCATAAATCTCCATTCTGTGCACTTATACGTCAGCACAAATTACCCTTAACATCTCCTACGAATGGAGATTTTTGGCATCTCGCCCGTCCTCGGGCGAGGCCTTTT
>CAYJHA010000051.1:0-14902 GCA_964369785.1 uncultured Bacteroides sp. | reverse complement strand
GACGACCTTCGGGTTATGAGCCCGACGAGCTACCGAACTGCTCCATCCCGCGATAATTATTGCACGTTGATATTAATGTTATAAACAACACTTTATCTCAACCGCTATAATATATTACCACAACAATTTATTTTTGTCAAGCAAATTGAACAAGTTAAATTTTTATAATTGAAAAAGTTAAATTTTTATTTGCTTTCCGCTTTTAATAACTGCTAAATTCTAGTGTCTAGCACGCTAACATTCCTATTGTAAAATTCTACAAAATCACCACTTTCAATTGCTGTTCTAATGTCAGCAAGCAGTTTGTTGTAAAAATGCAAGTTATGTATAACGGCAAGGCGCATTGCCAGAATTTCGCCTGCTTTGAATAAGTGGCGCAGATATGCGCGTGAAAAATTCTTGCAACACTCGCACTCACATGTGTCGTCAATTGGGCGTTCGTCTAGCTCATACTTTGCGTTTTTTATGTTTATGATACCATTTTGTGTGTTTAAATGCCCGTGCCTTGCGTTGCGGCTTGGCATTACACAGTCAAATAAATCAACACCTCTTTTAACAGCTTCCAGTATGTTTCCGGGCGTTCCAACGCCCATTAAATAGCGTATTTTTTCGCTTGGCATGTGCGGGGTAACACTGCTAATTATTCTGTACATTTCCTCTTTTGGCTCGCCAACTGCAAGGCCTCCTATTGCGTAGCCGTCAAGGTCAAGCTGTGCAATTTGTTTCATGTTTTGTATACGCAAATCTTCAAAGCAACAGCCTTGGTTTATGCCAAATAGCATTTGGTGCTCGTTTATGGCCTTGCCGCTTTCCTTTAACTTTGCCATTTCGTTTTTACAGCGTATAAGCCAGCGCACCGTGCGCTCGCACGATGCCTTTGCGTATTCGTACTTTGCCGGGTTTTCTACACACTCGTCAAACGCCATAGCTATTGTTGCACCTAAATTTGCTTGTATTTGCATACTCTCTTCAGGCCCCATGAAAATTCGCTTTCCGTCTATGTGTGAGTTAAACATTACGCCCTCTTCTGTAATTTTTCGAAGCTTTGAAAGGCTGAAAACTTGAAAGCCGCCGCTGTCGGTTAGGGTAGGGCCTTGCCATTTTGTAAAACCTTGAATTCCACCCAATTTAGCCACTTTTTCATCGCCCGGGCGAAGGTGCAGGTGGTATGTGTTGCAAAGCATAACCTGGCAACCGTTTTCTTCTAAATCAAATGCAGAAAGCCCGCCTTTTATTGCCCCGGCTGTTGCCACGTTCATAAAAGCAGGCGTTTGAAATGTGCCATGCACTGTTTTAAATTCACCGCGCCTTGCATCGCCATCTTTTTTTATTAGTTTATACATTTATACCTCCAAATTAATAAACCACGGGCGGCCGATGACCGCCCCTACAAATGAATTTACTCTCAACTAATCAACTAATAAACATTGCGTCACCGAATGAAAAAAATCTGTATTCATTTTCAACAGCCACTTTATATGCATTCATAGTGTTTTCGTAGCCGCAAAATGCACTTACAAGCATTATAAGCGTGCTTTCAGGCAAATGAAAGTTAGTTATTAAGGCGTCAATTGCCTTAAACTCAAAACCCGGATAAATAAATATATCGGTATCACCGCTACAAGATACAATTTCGCCATGTTTTGCATATATAGATTCAAGTGTTCTGCATGTAGTTGTGCCAACTGCAACAATTTTTTTGCCGCTTTTTTTTGCCGCTTTTATAATGTTTGCCGTCTCGCTTGAAACTGTATACCATTCGCTGTGCATTTTATGCTTTAAAATGTCGTCTTCTTTAACAGGGCGGAACGTACCAAGCCCTACATGTAATGTTATATATGCAATTTTAACACCTTTTTTTTGAAGTGCTGTTAGCAATTCATCGGTAAAATGTAGGCCTGCTGTTGGCGCCGCCGCACTACCAAGCTCTTTTGCATATACTGTTTGATACTTTGAATTATCACTAAGTTTTGTTTGTATGTAAGGCGGTAGCGGCATGTTGCCAAACTCGTCTAGCTTTTCGTAAAGGTTTTTTGTGTTGTATGTGAACAATACTGTTTTATTGCCGTCGTCCAATGTGTCTAAAATAGTAGCTTTTAAACTGCCGTCGCCAAAAACAACTGTTGCACCTTTTTTTAACCGTTTTCCAGGTTTGGCAAGGCACTGCCAAACGTCAGCTTTTTGCTCTCTTAACAGCAATATTTCACACACAGCGCCACCGCTTTCTTTTTGCCCTATTAAGCGTGCGGGTAAAACTTTTGAATTGTTTACACAAAGCACGTCGCCTTCGTTTAAAAGCGATGTAATATCGCTGAACTTTTTGTGCTCGATGCCTTCACCATATCTGTTTAGACAAAGTAGTTTTGATGAGTCTCTCGGCTCGCACGGTGTTTGCGCTATAAGGCTTTTTGGTAAATCGAAATAAAAATCACTTTTTTGCATTAACGTTTAAATTCCTTTATTGACATTTTTTATATTTTAGTATATTATATATTAAAATAAATATTTTTACAGAGGTTGCGGGCTACAATAGTATTACTGTATTTATGCATTTTTAGTGCATAGATTGCCAAATCAATTGTACAGTACAGAAAGGGTATCTCGCCGAAAGAAATTGCACGGCAGGCAATTTTTTGGGGTTACTATTGAAAGATGTAACACTGTCGTCGCAAATATTTGAGACGTTGAGCTGTAAACAATACAATGTATGTTATTATATTGTATTTTCTGCCGGTTTTCAAGCCGGTTTTTTTATTTTTTATTTTTTTTGCAGTGTTATTAGTTTATTAACTAAGTTTAAAAGCTAAAAAAGGCACCGCAAAAGCATATTTGCATTTACAATGTGCGTATATAGTGTTAGGGGTTTGTGCCTGCACTATTTGGTTAAAATTCGTAAAAAAGAGGAATGAGGTTATTAAAATGAAAAAATTTAATGTAGGTGTTGTTGGTGCAACAGGAATGGTAGGCCAGCGCTTTGTATCGCTGCTGGATAAACACCCGTGGTTTAATTTAACAACTGTTGCGGCGTCTGCACGCAGTGCAAACAAAACATACGAAGAAGCAGTAGGTGGGCGCTGGGCTATGCCGGACGAAATGCCCGAGAGTGCAAAAAAGCTAATAGTTTTAGATGCAGCCGATGTGAAAAAAGTTGCCAGCGAAGTTGATTTTATTTTCTGTGCGGTAGACATGAAAAAAGATGAAATTAAAGCACTTGAAGAGGAATATGCAAAGGCAGAATGCCCCGTTGTTTCAAACAACAGTGCGCACCGTTTTACAAATGACGTGCCAATGATTGTGCCTGAAATTAACGATGAACACACAGACATTATACCTGCACAAAAAACACGCCTTGGAACAAAGCGCGGTTTTATTGCTGTTAAATCTAACTGCAGTTTGCAAAGCTATGTTCCTGCACTTCACCCATTAATGTCAGAGTTTGGCGTTGAGAAAAGCCTTGTTTGCACATATCAAGCAATATCAGGTGCAGGTAAAACATTTGAAACATGGCCTGAAATGCAAGATAACTGCATACCGTTTATAGGCGGCGAAGAGGAAAAAAGCGAGCAAGAGCCACTGAAACTTTGGGGCACTGTTAATGGCGACGAGATAAAACTAGCTGATAGCCCTTCAATTACTGCGCAGTGCTTCCGCGTTGCTTGCACCGATGGACATATGGCTGCGGTGTTTGTAAGCTTTAACAAAAAACCGACAGCAGAGCAAATAAAAACAACATGGGCAAATTTTGAGGGTGCGGCACAAAAATTAAACTTACCCAGTGCGCCAAAGAAATTTTTGCACTATTTTGAAGAGGAAAACCGCCCACAAACAAAGCTTGACAGAAACCTTGAAAACGGCATGGCTGTTTCGCTTGGGCGCCTTAGGGAAGACAGCCAGTACGACTATAAATTTGTTTGCCTTTCACACAACACACTTCGTGGTGCAGCAGGCGGCGCAGTGCTACTTGCAGAGCTACTTGCAGCTAAAGGTTATTTCGACTAAATAAATTAAATGGAGGCTTTACTATGAAAAAATGCATTTTTAAAGGCTCAGGTGTTGCAATTGTAACGCCTATGAACGAAGACGGTAGTATTAATTACCCGGAATTTGAAAAGCTTATAGAATTTCAAATAGCTAATAAAACAGACGCGATTGTTGCGTGTGGAACAACAGGTGAAGCGTCTACAATGGACGATACAGAGCACCTAGATGTTATTGAGTTTGCAGCTAAAACTGTTAACGGGCGCGTGCCTGTTGTTGCTGGCACAGGCGGTAACGATACACGCCATGCAATTAACCTTTCTTGCGAGGCTGTAAAACGCGGCGCTAACGCACTTTTGCTTGTAACACCATACTACAATAAAACTAACCAATCGGGGTTAATAACGCACTATAATAAAGTTGTAGATGCCGCAGGTATACCTGCAATTTTGTACAACGTGCCCTCACGCACAGGCATGACAATTAAACCCGAAACATACAAAGAACTTAGCAAAAACGAGCTTATAGTAGCAACAAAAGAAGCAAGCGGAAACCTTACCGAAATTGCACGCACTGCGGCACTTTGCGGTGACGATCTTGCAATATATAGCGGTAATGACGACCAAATTTTGCCGCTTTTGTCGCTTGGCTCTTACGGTGTAATATCCGTGCTTGCAAATGTAGCGCCACTACAAACGCACGAGATGTGCGAGCATTTCTTTAACGGAAACCACAAAGAAAGCTTAAAAATTCAGCTGGAATACATGCAGCTTATAGACAGTCTGTTCTGCGATGTTAACCCAATTCCTGTAAAAGAGGCACTTAACATGATGGGCTACAAAGCCGGCATATGCCGCTTGCCACTGGGAGAGCTGAGTGAAAGCGCAAAACAAACGCTTCGTGCGGCACTAGCTAGCAAAAAGCTTATACCATAAAATTTTAAGCTTCTGAAACCGGAATTAAACATCGAGCTTTAATTGTCGCAAACAACATTCAAAAAGGGTTACTATGCAAAATGAAATATTAAATGAAGTAAAAAAATACATTTTAAATAGCAAGGGTAAGGGTAATAACACAATTTGTGTTATGTCACCCTTCTCTTGTAATGCAAAAGAGGGCTATATGCAACGTGTTGTCGCTATTGACAAATACGTGCTCAGCCCTCTTTTCTGTGTGCATTTAGATTTTGAAAGCGGTGCTAAAGAGCAAAAAATTGAAATTGTGGACGAGCGCCATTTAGTTGTTCACCTTTTGCCGCACGATAAACTAAGCGCTAAGCTAGCAGTTAAAATTGTAAAGTACTGTAAAGTACTTTACCTTCACAGTGCTATAAGGTGCAAACCTAACATAGTTGGTGACGTTGCAAAGCTACTTTTAAAACAAAAAAGTGTGTATAAAATATGGGACGTTCACGGTGTGTTGCCTGAAGAATATGTTATGCAGCTCAATTTTTTAGAAGCGCAAAATGCCACAGCGGCAGAAGAATTTTTGCTTGAAAAGGCTGACTGCACACTTGTTATAAGTGACGCAATGGTTGCACACTTTCAAAAAAAATACAATAAAGTACCTAAAAACATTATAAATACAAGTGTGTTTACTTCCGATGTAATGAACAATTTTGATGAAATAATTTTAAGTAAGCCAAAAACCGAACCTTATAATGTGGTTTATGCAGGTAATACAATGGCTTGGCAAAATGTGCCGTATATGAAACATGTAATAGGGCAGTGTAAACAAAAATTTAACTACTATATTTTTACGCACGACATAGAAGATTTTAACAGGCAAAATAGTACAGAGATAATGCCTAAAACGTTTAAAATTGACAGTGTACCAATTGAGAAAGTATTCGAAACATATAAAATTTGCCATTTCGGCTTTGCTTTAAGAGATGATACACCTGTTAATAATGTTGCTACACCGACGAAAATTATTGAATATATTCAATTTGGCATTATACCTGTTTTTAAAAGTGATAAAATAGGTGACTTTGCCGCTTTGGGGCTTAAATATATAAAATACGATGAGCTTGCTAACACTAACTTAACTTTTGATGAGTACAAAACAATAGCACAGCACAATTATAAGATAGTGTATGAACTTGAAAAAACACGAAAAAACGGCATTTTAGAGCTAAAAAATGTAATTGCCGATGCTTTAAACCTTTAAAATTACATATTTTGATTTGCAATTAACACAAAATATGGTTAAAATTAAATTAGCACGGTATGATATGAATTTTTGAGGTGTTAATAAATGAATTTTAGTAAGTTATTGTTTACCATGCGCGGTATATATTATTTTAAACTGCGAAAAAAAGGCAATGCTTGCGCTGTTGTTGTAAACAATTTTGACGATAGCGAAATGTATAGATATATGCTGAATTATTACAGAGAATTAAAGGAAAATGGCGATTGTGTTTATATCTTATGCGCTTTTAACAGCGCTGCATTAGCAGTTGAATTAGAAGACTATCGCGATATTTTTATATTTGAAAACGACGCTGATAAAATGATGAACTTTTGTATTAAACACGGAATATCAAGATTTTATTATTATGACAACTATGTGCTTTTCAATTTTTTTAAAAGCATTGGCATTTATGCTCGCAGCCTAGCACTGCAATAAAACATTAACAAATGCATTAATGAAAGGGATTTTTCATATGACAAGAATTATAATAAGCGGCATACACGGAAGAATGGGCAACGCTTTGCAAGATTTAATAGCAGCAAGAAGTGATTGCGAGGTAGTGGCAGGAATTGATACATACCAAAAAGAGGCTAAAGTTCCTGTGTTTTCTGAACTTAGCAAGTGCACAATACATGCAGATGTATTAATAGATTTTTCAAACGCGGCAGTTGTAGACAGCCTTCTAAGTGCATGTGAAGCAAAAAAAATGCCGTGTGTTATTTGCACAACGGGCCTTGCAGACGAGACAATAAAGCACCTTGAAGACATATCAAATAAAATAGCTGTTTTTAAAAGCGCAAACATGTCGCTTGGTATTAATGTGCTTATTGCGCTTGCTAAAAAAGCAAACGCATTGCTTGGAATGGACTATAATATTGAGATAGTTGAAAAACACCACAATAATAAACTGGACGCACCAAGCGGCACTGCACTTATGATAGCAGACGCCATTAAAAACAATGCCGAAAATGAATATTACTATGTTTACGACAGGCACGAAGAGCGCAAAAAAAGAGACGCCGCAGAAATAGGCCTACACGCAATACGTGGCGGCAGTATAGTGGGTGAACACGACGTGCTTTTTTGCGGGCCTGATGAAGTTGTAAGCTTATCACACAGTGCTGCTTCACGCAATGTGTTTGCGAACGGTGCGGTTAATGCCGCTTTGTACATTGCACGAAAAGAAGCAGGGCTTTATTGTATGGACGATTTTATTGCTGATATGTAATGTAGTTCTTGAGCTAGTTGCAAACTCGTGAGTTTTATGTGAAAAGTTAAGGAGTGAAATTTCTATGGAAAGTAAAAAAACTTCGAACAAACGCACCGCAAAAACTTCCGCCGCAAATAAAAATGTTACAAACAAAAGCACAGCAAGCAAAAAGGCCAATGAAAATAATAACGATAATACGGCGAAAATTAACAAAGGTGCTGTGAGCTCTGCCGGCATTAACCTTGTGCCTATGGATAATGTGAATGGTTTTGACATTCGCCCGGGCCTATACGATATAAACGGTGCCACGCTTATTCCTTGCGGCGTGAATTTCACAGTATATTCTCACCATGCAAGCAAAATTGAACTTGCACTGTTTAATAGGGAAGAAAACACGCCTTTTGCAGTTATACCTTTTCCAAAGCACTATAAAATTGGCAATGTGTACTCTATGATAGTTTTCGGGCTAAATATTGAAGAGTTTGAGTATGCATATAAAATTGACGGCCCATATGACGAAAAAAAGGGCCTTATATTTAATAAAGACAAATATTTGCTTGACCCATATGCAAGGGCTGTTACAGGCCAAAGTGTTTGGGGCGCACCAAACGATAAAGATAATTTTTACAAAGGGCGTGTTGTTTGCAATAATTTCGATTGGAAAAATACAAAACAGCCGCTTTTGCCTATGGAAGACCTAATTATTTATGAAATGCATGTGCGTGGTTTCACAAAACATTCTTCTTCAAAAACAAACAAGCCCGGCACTTTTGCGGCAATTGTTGAAAAAATACCGTATCTTTTAGAGCTTGGTGTAAATGTTGTAGAGCTTATGCCCATTTTTGAGTTTGATGAAATGCTTGACCACCGCGAATTTGACGGCAAAGACCTTGTGAATTACTGGGGGTACAGCACAGTTAACTTCTTTGCGCCCAATACAAGCTACACAGCAGGTGTTGAGTATAACAAAGAGGGAACAGAGCTTAAAGAGGCAATAAAAGCGCTTAACGACGCCGGTATTGAAGTTTACCTTGATGTTGTGTTTAACCACACAGCTGAAGGCAATGAACACGGGCCGTTTTTTTCATTTAAAGGCTTTGACAATAATATTTACTACTTGCTTACGCCCGACGGCTACTATTATAATTTTAGCGGCTGTGGCAATACGCTTAACTGCAACCACCCAATTGTTCAACAGCTTATAATTAACTGCTTACGCTATTGGGTTACAACGTACCATGTAGATGGCTTTAGGTTTGATTTAGCGTCAATTTTGGGCAGAAACGAGGACGGCTCGCCCATGGACAAGCCACCGCTTTTGCAAGCGCTTGCGTTCGACCCAATACTGGGCGATGTTAAGCTTATTGCAGAGGCATGGGACGCAGGCGGCCTTTATCAAGTGGGCAACTTTCCGTCTTGGAGCAGGTGGGCAGAGTGGAATGGCAAATACAGGGACGATATGCGCCAATTCTTAAAGGGCGATGACGGCTATGCTGAGGCGGCAAAATACAGAATTGCCGGCTCGCAAGATTTGTATGATAAGTTTTTGCGCCAAAATGCGTCTGTAAACTTTATTACTTGCCACGATGGGTTTACGCTTCATGATATGTACGCTTACAATGAGAAACACAATTACGCAAACGGCTGGGACGGCACAGACGGCGCAAATGACAACCACAGCTGGAACTGTGGGCACGAGGGCGAGACAGACAGCCCTGAGATTAACGCACTTAGAAAACGCATGGTGCGCAATGCGTGTGCAGTTTTAATGTGCAGCCGCGGAAACCCCATGTTCTTGGCAGGCGATGAATTTGAGAATTCTCAAAGCGGTAACAACAACGCTTATTGTCAAGATAATGAAATTTCGTGGCTTGATTGGCGTGACCTTGAAAAGAATAAGGACACGTTCGAGTTTTTTAAATTTATGATAAAGTTTAGAAAAGAGCATAAGTGCCTGCGCACAAATGTAAGTGGTGGGGCACTTGGCTTTGACGATGTAAGTTTTTACAGCACATACGAACCGTGCCATTCTTTTGACAGCAACGACCATTATGTCGGTGCTTTATTCACAGCGCAAGAAGAAAACAAACGCCCGGACGCTGTTTTTGTTGCAATAAACACTTACTGGGAGCAATTACATTGCTGTTTACCACAGCTTCACGGAGGCTTCGAGTGGAAAGTGGCAGTTAACACAAACGTAAGTGAATTAAAAGAATATAATGAGTCTGTGTATGATTTTGTTATACCACCGCGCACTGTTATGGTTTTTGTATTAAAATGAGTTTTCAATTTTTGTTATAATATAGTGTTTTTTAGGCAAAATATATAACTATAATCGTTTATACGGAGGTAGTTATGTATTTTAGAAACAACAAAAATAAGGGTTTTACACTTGTAGAGTTAATAATAGTAGTAGCTATAATTGCTGTATTGGCGGCAGTTCTTGCGCCACAATATTTGCAATATGTTGAGAGAACGCGCGAATCTAACGATTTGCAGATAGCCACAAACTTAATGCGCGCCACAACAATAGCCGTAGCAGACCCGCAAAGCAACGTGCCGGCAGGCTGTGTGCTTGAAATTTTGTGGGCAACAGGTGGGGAAACCCGTGCAGAGTCTGAACAGCACATGTACGGCGGCAAGCTTTATATACGCTCTCCGCAAACGCTCTCGCGCGTTTCTGTGCTAACTGAAAGTGGAGCTCAAGGCATAGACGATGCGTCTACGCTTGCCCACTTGCAAGAGATGATTTTAGGTATAATGGGCATTGAAACAACTGATGTCGATTTCACAGGCACCGGTGCTGTTGGTGTGTTGGAAGACGCACAGTCGCTTGCCGGCAACAGCGCAAGTTTTTCGTTTCATGTGCACACATCAACAGGGGAGATAGCACTTGCGAAATTCAGCGAGGATGGCGATGTAAATGTGTGGGCTGATGTTATAGGCGTGGATGCAACTCTTGCACCATAATATAAAACGTTTTAGAAGGAAAGAACATGAAAATTATTAAAGCTGAAACAGCAGGCTTTTGCTTTGGCGTTAACAGGGCTGTTAAAATGGTAGATAAATTACTCGACAGCGGTGTTAAAATAGCGACACTGGGGCCTTTAATTCACAATGCACAGTGCGTTGAAAATTTAGAAAAAAGAGGCGCTGTTACTGCAAACAATATTGAAGAAGTGCAAAATGGATACGACGTTGTAATTCGCAGCCATGGTGTTGCTAAAAATATTTACGACGAATTAACGAAAAAAGAGATAAAAATTCACGATGCTACATGCCCTTTTGTTACAAAAATTCACAACATTGCAATACAAGCCGAAAATGAAAAAAAAGTGCTTTTAGTGGCAGGTGATGAAGCACATCCGGAGGTTCAAGGCATAGTTGGGCACACAAAAGGGCAGGTGCACATTTTTAATGACGATAACCAGTTAATTTCCATTTTAAGCACAAATTTGGAAAAAAATGGGGCAATAATGGTCGCTCAAACCACTTTTGACATAAAAAAATGGGTAAAATGTTGTAATATCGTAAAAAAACTATATACAAATGTAAAAATATTTGATACAATATGTATTGCAACATGGAAAAGACAGCAAGAGACAGAAGAGCTTAGCCGCAAGTGTGATTTAATAATTATCATTGGTGGTATGAATTCTTCTAATACACAAAAACTTGCTATGGTCGCAGGACGCTATACTAAAGCTGTGAAAGTTGAAACAAAACACGATTTAGACTTTAACTGGTTTAAGGGTGTTAACACTGTAGGTGTAACGGCAGGCGCATCAACTCCATCGTATGTAATTGAGGAGGTACTGAAAAGTATGAGTGAAATATTACGTGAAGAAGAGCTTAGCTTTGAAGAGATGCTTGATGCTACAATGAAACCTGTGTTTGCAGGCCAAACTGTGAAAGGTATAGTCAGTGCTGTTTCGCCAAGCGAAGTACAAGTTGACATTGGCATGAAACAAACCGGCTTTATCAGGCTTGAAGACCTGACAAACGACTCAGCAGCTAAAGCAGATGAAATTGTTAAAAAAGGTGACGAAATTGACCTTATTGTCACAAGCGTTAAAGATCAAGAGGGTGTTGTTTATCTCTCTAAAAAGCGCTATGATGAAAATAAGGGCAAGGCAGAAGTTGCCGCCGCCGTAGATAGCGGTGAAACAATGGAAGGTATTGTGTCTGAATATAATTCAGGCGGCGTTGTTGTTCTTGTGAAAAACGTGCGCGTGTTTGTGCCGCGCTCTCAAGCAACTTTGCGCCACAGTGAAGACTACACAAAACTTGTAAGGCAAAATGTAAGCCTTAAAATAACGCAGTGCGAGGGGCGCCACATTGTTGGCTCAATTCGCCAAGTACTTGCAGCAGAGGCTGATGAAATTCGTGAGAAATTCTGGCAAGATGTTGCGGTTGATAAGCAATATACAGGTAAAGTTAAAAGCTTAACAAATTACGGCGCTTTTGTAGACATTGGTGGCGTTGATGGGCTTGTGCACATAAGCGAATTGTCATGGGATAGAATTCGTCACCCGTCTGAAGTTCTAAGCATTGGCGACGAAGTTGTGGTTTACATAAAAGAGCTTGACTCTGAGAATAAAAAAGTGTCATTGGGCTATAAGCAAGCTGCAGACAACCCATGGGAAAAACTAAAAAATGAATTTCCTATTGGCTCTGTGTTTGAAGCACCTGTTGTTTCAATTACAAAATTCGGTGCATTTGTTCGCATATTGCCGGGCGTTGACGGCCTTGTACATATTAGTGAAATTTCACACGATAGAATTGAAAAAGTGTCGGACGCTTTAAAACCGGACCAACTTGTTACTGTTAAACTAACTGAGGTTGACTTTGACAAACAGCGCATTAGCCTTTCAATAAAAGCTTTGTTAGACCCACCTGAGGTTGATGAAGAGCTAGAGGCAGCTTCTGAAGCAAGCGATGTTGAAGTTGAAGCAGATACTGCTGAGTAAAGCAAAAACTAACGGCTAACGGCTAAAACTAACTACTAACCGCATAGGTATGTTTTTAACAAACTACCTATGCGGTTTTATGCATTTTATAAAAATTTTGATTACGAGGCTTTTTTAGCACTGCCAATTGAGGTGCTATTAGCATAGGGCTTGTGCTTTTAAGTAGAATGAATTTGTGTAATTGTTGTGCCTATTTTATTTTTTAAAATAATGGTTAGTCTGAAAAAATATTTAATTTTTTAAAAAACAGTTATAAGGTTTGTATTTATACCTTGCTATTTCACCGCAAGTATGGTATAATGCATTAGCGTTCAATAGCAAATAAAAAAGTGGGTGCAACAGGGCTTTAAACGGCTATGGCACCCACTTTTATTATGTAAACAAAAATGTGTTAAACTTGGGTTATAAGTTTAAACAGCACAAAACAAAAGGAGACAACTTGACTACATTTAAACAACTGGAACTTAGTAAAGATATGCTGCGTGCTATCGAGAAAATGGGCTTTGAAAAAGCAACAGGGGTACAGGCTAAAACTATACCTGTAATACGCGAGGGTGTGGATATTTTAGCACAGTCTCAAACAGGCACGGGCAAAACAATGGCTTTTGCAATACCGTGCGTTGAGGGCATTAACGCTGACGTAGAAAGCGTTCAAGCGCTTATTTTGTCGCCCACACGTGAGCTTGCACAGCAGTGTGCAGGTGAAATGCGTAAGCTTTCACGCTATATGCCGCATATTAAAATAGCTGACATTTTCGGCGGAGCCGATTACAAAATGCAATTTCGTGCACTTCGCACAGCTAACATAGTAATTGGCACACCCGGGCGAATTATGGACCACATGAAACGTGGAACGTTAAAACTTAATAGTTTGAAGATGATTATATTGGACGAAGCAGATGAGATGTTAAACATGGGCTTCAAAGAAGATATTGAGATAATTTTGAAAGACGCACCAAAAGAGCGCCAGACGCTTTTGTTTTCTGCAACAATACCAAAAGGCATTTTGCAAATAACAAATGAATTTCAAAACAATGCAGTGCGCATTAACCTTGTTAAAGACAAGGCAACGCTTGCGGCTATTCGCCAAACTTTTGTGCAAATACCAAAACAATATAAAAACGAAGCGCTTAAGCTTTTAATACATTACCACAAGCCAAAATGCAGCATAATTTTTGCGAACACGAAGAGCATGGTAGACGAATTAGCTAAAATTTTAAACGATTTTGGCATAGTTGCACGCGGCTTGCACGGTGATATGCGCCAAAACCAGAGAAGCGCTGTTATGGCAGATTTTAAAAGCGGTAATTCAAATATATTAATAGCAACTGATGTTGCCGCTAGGGGCATAGATGTAAATGACGTTGACTTTGTATTTAATTACGATATACCTAAAATTTCTGAGCACTATGTGCACAGAATAGGCAGAACCGGGCGTGCAGGCAAAAACGGCAATGCAATTACGCTGTGCTGTGGTAAACAGCAGTTTGCCGCAATTAGAGACTTTGCGCGTAAGCTGAACTGCGAAATTGAAGAAGAAAATGTGCCAACCATTGAAAAGATACGCCTTGCAGACACAGAGCGCGACATTGCTGCTGCCGAAGCACAGCTTGCATGTGAAACATCGCAAAATGCGCAGCAAATAGTTAGCGAGCTTGAAAAACGCGGCTATACGCGTGAGCAAATGGCTGTTTGCTTTGCCGACATGGTGTTTGGCAAAAAAGCACCCGAACTTTTTGATTTACCTATGTTTAAAAAGACAGCAGATAAATATGCCGATAAATATAAAGAAACTAAAGAACGCAAAAAAAGCGGTAATGAAAAATTCAATTTCGGCGTGATAAAGCTAGACATAGGCTACGCACAAAAGTGTGCACCAAACCATATTGTCGGGGCTATAACTGAGCGCACAGGTATAACCTCGAAGCTTATTGGCAAAATTTCAATAGCTGACGACTTTGCGCTTGTTGAAGTGCCAAACGATATAATAGAAAATATAGTTGCTGAACTTAAAAACCTAAAAATTTGCGGCAAGCCCGTGAAAGTGACAATAGCAAAAGCTAAAAAAGGGTGGGGGAAAGGCGACAATTCTCATGGCAAAGGTGACAAGGCAGATAAACATAAAAAACGCACATCTAAATTTGGCAAAAAGCATGTGGCTAAGCATAAAAAAGCTTAAGAAATTGCATTGATTGTAATTGCTAAAACAGTTATGTTTTTTTGCAGTGTTGCAATTATTATAGCCGCGAATTTTGCACTTGAGAGGCAAATGAAAATGGCTTTTTAAGCAAAAATTTTAATAATAAAACCGCCCACACAGAAGCGAACTAATGTTCACATTTGTGTGGGCGGTTTTTTAATGCCTGTTAATAACTGCTTTTTTAATTTATTTATTAATGCCTAAAAAATGCAATTTTTAAGCATTAACTCGAAAGTGTTGAATGTTGAGGTTTTGGCGAAATTTATGCCTTAACCACCACATGGGTGGCAAGTTGAATCCACCATGCCGTCGTCGCTTCCATCTTTCATACAAAGGTGAACAGCTGTGCGT
>CAYJHA010000050.1:0-15036 GCA_964369785.1 uncultured Bacteroides sp. | reverse complement strand
AAAATACGTATTATTGTAGGGGCATGGTTTGCCCATGTGTGCACCTAATGCATGGCTTTCGGAAAACCACAAGGGTTGCCCCTACTATGTATCGTCAAGTTTTAAGGTTAACAAGTAAGTAGGGGCGGCCAATGGCCGCCCCTCTGCGTGTTAAAAAAGGTATACCCAAAAAAATATTGCACAAAATTATGATGTCATTTGTAGGGGGCGGCGTCCTGGAGCTGTTGACAAACAAAGACTTTGCAAAAACTAGAGCAAAATTTTTGTCAGATGAGACAAAAAGCGCAAGCAATACTGTATGTATTAATGAGCATTTTTGTGAAATATGACGGAAATTTTAAAGGCGTTCTTTTGTGAAGGCGACTTTGTCAACAGCTCCGTCCTCGACGCCCCGTTTTTCGGACATTTATGGCGCTTTTCGGGTACGCCCTGGACGCCGCCCCTACATTTTGCATTCATAATTTATAATTGTTTAAGTACAGCTTATAGCGCACCAATCTCACGCAGTGCAGTGTAAACACTTTGCACGGGGAAGCCCATTACATTGTAGTAACAGCCATTTACGCCTTTAACAAAACGTGCCGCACCACTTTGTATTCCGTAGCCGCCTGCCTTATCGTAAGGGTCGTCGGTGCTTATATAATCTTCTGCTTCTTGTGCTGAAATTTGCGCAAATTCAACAGTAGTTGTAACTGTGAAAGCTTTTTCGCACTTCGCATTTTTAATAAAAACACCCGTGTGCACATAGTGCTTTTTGCCACTAAGTGCATTTATCATTTTTCGCGCTTGTTCTTTGTCTTTCGGCTTTCCTAAAACGTTGCCGTCGTGCTCCACAACGGTGTCGCAACCTATTACAACACTGTTTTCATGTGCTTTTGCAACAGCAAGGCACTTTTCTTTTGCAAGCAAAAGAACAAGCTCTTTTGGTGTGTCTGCTGTAATTTTGCTCTCGTCAACGTCACTTACGCTTACTGTAAAATTATCGCATATTAACGCCAAAAGCTCTTTGCGCCGCGGCGAGCCCGAGGCTAAAATTATGTTGCTCATATAAACAGCTCCTAATTTAAGTTAATATTTTCCGCTTGTTTTTCTAAAAATTGCAAGCGCTATTGCAATTGTAATAATT
This sequence comes from uncultured Bacteroides sp., assembly GCA_964369785.1. Taxonomy (GTDB): domain Bacteria; phylum Bacillota; class Clostridia; order Oscillospirales; family Ruminococcaceae; genus Ruthenibacterium. The sequence continues at coordinate 13,910 of CAYJHA010000050.1, read as the reverse complement.
TGCGCTACAGTTATGCCCATGTTCATGCCAAAAGTAAAATTAATTACCGATAAATCGAGGGTGAAAGGGTCGAAGCCTATTTCGCTGTAATAAGCAAGCCAGCTTAAAAACGGCACACTGCCAAGCAGTTGCGCAAGCAAATTGCCTGCTACAACACCTGCCAGCAAATAAAATAGCAGCAATAGTGTTTTGTTTATTTTCATTTTCTTCTCCTTGTAATGCGAAAAATATTTTTTGTACAGCGTATATTACAGCAGTATCACATATAAGCATAAACTTAATAAAAAAGCTTATCTACACACCTGTTGAGCCAAAGCCGCCCACACCCCGTTTTGTGTCGCTTAATTGTGCGCTTTCAACAAAATTTGCGCAAATAACAGGCATTATGCACAGCTGTGCAATTCTGTCACCATTTTTTACTGTAAATGCTGTTTTTGAGTTATTTATTAGCCCCACACAAATTTCGCCCCTGTAATCGGAATCAATAACGCCAACGCCGTTTGACAGTGCTATGCCGCTTTTTATTGCAAGGCCACTGCGTGCAAAAACAAGCGCCACATAGCCTGCATTTGGCAATTCTATTGAGACACCTGTCGGTATTATATCGCTCTCGCCCGGTTCAATTTGCACATCTTGTTCAATAAGCGCATGCAAGTCTGCCGCGGCACTGCCGCTTGTTGCATACTGCGGAATTTTCGTGCCTACACGTGTGGGCTTAAACAAAATGTCTATCTTTTCGCTCATTTGTGCACTCCTATTAACTGTAATTTCATGTTGCGTATGTATAAATTGGCATGTGACACATTTTGTTGTAGCGGAGGTTTTTCGCCGCCCGCAAGGCTCGTGTCAAGGGCGTGTTGGCCACCATTGTAACGTATCGGGCGCGGCAAGCCGTACCCCTGCAAATTTTGATTTCTGACTTCTGATTTCTTAAAATCTACTTAAAATAAAGCCCTCTTGTGTACCTGCCGTCGAAAACATCACCGCGGCTAATTTTTGCTGTTATATCGCGCACAGTGCTTTTTGTTTCCGTTGTGAACATAGCTATAAGCACATCTGCGTCAATTGTGTGCTGTTTGTCGCCCATGTAAAGCGGCACAGCGTTGTGTATAAGCCTTGCGCCGCCATTGCCCGGTGCTGTGCATGTAACATTTAGCTTTTCGCCTTTTCTGTCTGTTAAAACTCCGCGCCCACTGCAACCTTTGCATGTGCGCACGTTGTGAAGTGGGCATGCGTATGTAAGCATAAGCGGCATATGCCCGTAAACCACGGCGGCAAGTTTTGCAGTGTTTTGGCTTAAATATAGCGAATTAAAGCGCTTTGTTTCATTTTCGAAAAACGCCTTGTCGCTTTCTTTATCCCAAAAAATATTGTTGTTTTCTTTTGTGGCTACATGTGAGCCACTTGTGAATTTGTTTCCTATAATAATTGTGCTTGCGGCGGTGTTGTTTGCGTAAGACGAACTTGCGGCTGATGTTGCGGCGTTGTAGCTTTCATTTGCCTTTTCAAAAGCTTTTTTTGCGGTGCCGTCACTTAAAAATTCATCAGCGGTGCAATTTGTGCCGTGCAGTGCACTGTGCACAAGGTTTGCTGTTTGCTCGCTGGGTTTCATGCTCAATATGTCGTCGCATGTGGCCTCAATGCCGGCCGTTATTGTGCTTATACCCATAGCACCATACGCCGTAAATGAAAGCGAATTTACAGCGTTTAACCTAAACCCACCAAACATATTAATGCCTTTACACATGTGTATATGTGCGGCGTTTTGCACAAAGCACCCTGCAAAACAATTTTCGTTTTGCGCAAACTTTTCACCCTCGCAATGGGGTGCAAAAACTTGTTTAATTATATTTTCTGTTCGCTGTTCAACAGACGTTAAACCGCAAAATTCAGGCAGTGCAAGCCATGTTTTTTTGCGTATTGAATAGGGCACACTTTGCCACTGCGAAAGCGGCACTATAAAGCCGCTTGGAGCTTCGCTGTGTTTACTATTGGCATTGCTGCTATCTGCTTGTGCCTTTTCGTGCTCGCTTTGCATTGCGTCTGTTTCACTTAGTGCAAAGCCTGCTGTGCCTGCATTATCCTCGTCGCACAGCCATTCGTCCGGCAGTTGTGCAATATCATACACTTGCACAAAAAGCTGTTTTTGTGCCGTTTTTGTGTTTTTTGTACCAACTTGTGCCGATAGTGATTTCTGTGCGCTTTCAAAAACGCTCTCATCAACTTCGTGCGGTTTTAAATTACTTCTTGCTGAAAGCAACTTTTCAAGTGCGTTTTTGCGCAAAGAATTAACAGAAGATGACGGTAAAAACAAATGTGCACCTTCTATTTCAATGTCGTACTTGCCATCGCCCACATAAAACGGCGTGCCACCTGTTTTAGAAAGCGATTTTTTTATATCTTCACTTCTGTCTTTTTGTGCAGGCATTGGCTTTTCGTTCAGCACCTCACGCACAAAAAAACCGTCTTCGTCTAAAAGCCTAAGTTCTGCTCCGCCGCCGTTTGCCCTATATTGCATTGTAACTTTAACGCTTTGGCGCTCTGTTCGAAAAAGCTCCCTAAGGCGTGGCAATGCACGCTTTTGTGCCTCGCTGTCCTCGCTTGTGCGCACGCCGAACATCTCGCCGCCGAGCTTGCCTTCTAAGTATCCGCTTGTAAAGCCGGAGCGTGAAAATACATCTTGCAAAAGCTGCTTATCATACTCTTTGCCGTAAAGCTCACATAAACATGCGTTAATGGCGGCGGCTGTGTACTCCGGTGTGCGAAGCCTGCCCTCAATTTTTACGCACGTTACACCTGCTTTTTCTATGTCTTTCAGCATGTGCACACAGCTCATATCTTTAAGCGATAAATGATGAGCTATGCTTTTTTTGTTGCCTATTGCAATTTCCTCTTGAGCGGCTGTATCATTGCCGTTTGCGCTAAACGGCAAGCGGCAAGGCCCGGCACAGCTGCCTTTGTTGCCGCTTCGCCCACCGAAAAACGCGCTCATATAGCACTGGCCCGAAACGCACATGCACAGTGCACCGTGAACAAAAATTTCTGTCTCAATGCCGCACGAAGAGCTTATCTCGGCTATTGTATCAAGCGGCAACTCACGCGATAATATAACGCGTGTAAAGCCCATGTCTTTAAGTAGCAAAGCGCCGTGCACACTGTGCACGCTCATTTGTGTGGACGCATGAAGCTTTAAGCCCGGTGCAATTTTTTTTATAAGCACCGCAGTGGCAAGGTCTTGTACAATAACAGCATCTGCGCCGCTTTCCGCTATTTGCTTTATAACAAGCGGCAGTTGTAAAAGTTCTGTGCCTTGCATAAGTGTGTTAAGCGTAACAAACACTTTCACTTTTCTGGCATGACAATACGCCACTGCCTCTTTTAAGGCATATGGCGTAAAGTTTGCGGCACTTTTTCGCGCGTTCATTTGCTCAAGCCCAAGGTACACGGCGTTTGCGCCTGCCCTTACGGCGGCATAGAGCATATTAATTTCGCCAACAGGCGCTAAAATTTCCATTTATTACAGGCGCACTTGCGGTGGTTTGTGCGCTGTTAAGTACTCAACCTCTTTGCGCAAACGCTCAAGCTCGCGCTTTGTCTCGTCTGCGGCATCTTTTGCTTTTGCAGATTCTTGTAGGTATTCTTTAATTTGCGTGCGCATATTGTCAAGGCTTTTTGCAGATTTTTTTGCCTCGTCTAAATAGCCCATAGCGCTTATAATTGTAGCCGCAAGGCCGGAGGCCCCCGGTGATGACTCCAATATTGTTTTAATATCTTCTTCAAGTTTTTGTGCAAGTTCCACAACGTAACTGCTTTCGTCTTGTGTAGATATTACATAAGTCGAACCCAGAACCTCAAAACGAACTTTATTTACAGCCATGTAAATAACTCCCCTTTCAATATAACTAATATACATTATACTAAATAAATATAAATATATCAATTAAATTGCAATAATTTTGTCAACAAATATAAATTTTTCGCTATTTTTCAAATTTTTATTGAAAGTATTAAAAAACAGCGTATAATGGTAGGTAAGATACAATACGATATAGTTTTACACACATTAGCGACAAAAGGAGTTGGTTGCAATGCAAAATATTAATAAAGCTAAAAAAGAATTTGAGAAAACATTGACAGATAAACTTTTCACCGAGTTTGCGGTGGATTTTGAAACAGCGTCTGACGACCAAATATATCGTGTGCTCGTTCTAATTTGCAGAAGCATTATGAGCGAGCGCCGCAAGCGCTTTATGGCTAAAACCTACGGCAAGAACACAAAGCAAGTGTATTATTTGTGCATGGAATTTTTAATGGGGCGCAGTTTGAAATCGACACTTTTTAACCTTGGCATAAACGAAGTTGTTGAGAAAGTTCTAAAAGACAAAAAATATAAAATTGATAAAGTATACGACTGTGAGCCCGACGCAGGCCTTGGTAACGGTGGCCTTGGCCGCCTTGCCGCATGCTACCTTGACGGAATGGCAACAGACGCCATACCGGGTACGGGCTATTCAATTTTGTACGAGTACGGTATTTTTAAGCAAAAAATTGTGGACGGCTGGCAGGAAGAGCACGCCGACAACTGGCTACCCGGTGGTGCAATTTGGCTAAAAAAACACCCGGACCAAGCAGTTACGCTGAAATTTGACGGCGAAATAAAAGAATATTGGGACGGCGACCACCACCACGTTGACCATGTGACAAAAAATATTGTTATAGCAGAGCCATACGACATGTATGTTGCAGGCTACGGCAGTGAGGGTGTAAGCAAACTGCGCCTTTGGAAAGCAAAAGCGCCCGGTTTTGACATGGAAAGCTTCAATGCAGGCGATTATAGCGACGCCATGACAAAAAATGCAAATGCAGAGCTTATAAGCAAGGTGCTTTACCCTAACGACAACCACGTTGAGGGCAAAATTTTGCGCTTACGTCAACAATATTTCCTCTCTGCGGCGTCAATTGCAGACATTGTGAATAACCACATAGCGCAGTACGACTATATAGACCTTTTGCCGGACAAAGTAGCCGTGCAACTTAACGACACGCACCCAACGCTTGCAATACCCGAGCTTTTGCGCTTACTGCTGGACGACTGCGGTTACACGTGGGAAAAATCTTTCGATATTGTGCGCCGCACATTTGCCTACACTAACCACACTGTTATGAGCGAGGCGCTTGAGAAGTGGAATATAGATATATTTAAAAGAACACTGCCGCGAATTTACCAAATTTGTGTGGAGCTTGATAAAAGGTGCCGCGCAGATTTAGAAAACAAGTTCCCGGGTGACCAAGGTAAAATTGATTACATGGCAATTTTAGGCGACAATCAAGTGCGAATGGCTAACATTTGTTGCTATGTGTGCCACAGCATTAACGGCGTTTCAAAAATGCACAGCGAAATTATTAAGCAGAGCGTTTTTAACGATTATTACCTGTTTACGCCCGAGAAATTTAAAAACGTTACGAACGGCATAGCATACAGGCGCTGGCTACTTGCCGCAAACCCTGCACTTACAAACCTTATAAGCGACACAATAGGCAGTGAGTTTAAAAAAGACGCCTCTGCGCTGAAAAAACTTGAAAAGTATAAAGATAACGAAGAATTTTTGCAAAACCTAGCAAAAGTTAAGCACATAAACAAAGAACTTTTTGCAAAGCATATATATGAAACAACAAAGCAAGTTATAAACCCCGACAGTATTTTCGACGTGCAAGTTAAGCGTATGCACGAGTATAAGCGCCAGCATTTAAATGCATTAAACATTGTGGCGCAATACATTTACCTTAAAAATAACCCGAATGCTGACTTTACGCCTAAAACGTATATTTTTGGCGCAAAGGCGGCACCGGGCTACTACATGGCAAAGCAGATTATACGCCTAATTTGCCAGCTGGGCAAGCTTATTGAGAGCGAGCCTTCGGTTAAAGATAAGCTTGCAATTGTATACCTTGAAGATTATTGCGTTACAACAAGCGAGCTTTTAATGCCTGCTAGTGAAGTGTCTGAGCAAATTAGCCTTGCAGGTACAGAGGCTAGCGGCACAGGCAACATGAAATTTATGCTTAACGGTGCAATTACGCTTGGCACACTTGACGGTGCAAACGTGGAAATTGCTGAGGCGGCAGGAAAAGAAAACGAAATTATTTTCGGCATGAGAACGCACCAAGTAAACGCACTTAAAGATTTCGGCTACCACCCGATGACGTTTATCGATTCAAATGATGAGGCAAAACAAGTGCTGTTGCTTTTAGAAAAAGGCTTTATGGGCGACAATTTCCACGAGATTGTTAACAACTTGCGCACAGCAGACCCATATATGGTTATGGCAGATTTTGCCGATTACAGAAACGCACAAAACAAGCTAAGTGAGCTTTATAACGACGTTAAAACGTGGAATTCTATGAGCTTAATGAACATAGCAAACAGCGGGGTATTCTCAGCAGACCGCTCTATTTTCGATTATGCAAGCAGAATTTGGGGCACTGTGCCTGTAAAATAAACATATATTTAAGGAACGATAAGCTTAATGCATAGAATTTACAACTCAAGGAATTTAAAGCATAAAACACCTTTTGGCGCACTTAGGCAAGGTGAAAGTGTTACGTTTGTGCTTTATGTGCCGCACGAGATTGATTGCAAAACACCACATATAGTTTTTGGCAGAGACGGCGAAGTGCCGTCTCTGTTTGTAATGGCGAAACAGCAAAAAGAGCATGACAGGCAAACATTTTCAATAACGCTAACGCCCGAAAAAGCAGGGCTGTATTTTTACCATTTTGATTTGTATACAGAGTACAGAAAGCTTTTTTGTGCGGCAGGCGGCGAGTCGTATATCACAACAAACGATGGCAAGCAATGGCAACTTACTGTTTATGACTCAGCATTTAAAACGCCGACAGAGCTTGTTGGCGGCGTGATGTACCAAATTTTCCCCGATAGGTTTTGCAAAAGCGGCAATTTGCCGACAGAGAGCGAAAATGTGTTTAGCGACAGGATTTTGCGCGAAAACGAAAAAGGCGAGCCGTATTTTTGGCCAAATGAAAAGGGCGGCCATTTAAACATGGATTATTTTGGCGGCAATTTTAAAGGCATTGAGAGCAAACTGCCGTATTTAAGCAGCCTTGGCGTTGATATTTTGTACCTGAACCCAATTTTTGAGGCGCACGCAAACCACCGCTACAACACGGCAGATTATTTGAAAGCAGACCCGATTTTAGGCACAAACGAGGAGTTTTCGCACCTGTGCAAAGCGGCACAAGAGCACGGAATTCGAATAATTCTCGACGGTGTGTTCAGCCACACGGGGTCAGATTCAATTTATTTTAACAGAGAAAAACGCTATGGTGAAGGCGGCGCTTTTAACGATGAGAACAGCGAGTATAGAAGCTGGTTTGACTTTAGCGCTGACCATAAGTGCGGTTACAGAAGTTGGTGGGGCTTTGAAACACTGCCGGAAGTGAACGAAAATGACGCGAATTACCGCAATTTTATCTGCGGTGAAAATGGCGTTATTGACACATGGATAAAACTTGGCGCGGCAGGCTTTAGGCTTGACGTTGCAGATGAGCTGCCCGATGATTTTATTGTTGACATAAGAAATGCCGTGAAAAAGCACGGCGATGATAAATATTTGCTTGGCGAAGTGTGGGAGGACGCAACGACGAAATGGAGCTACGGCTCACGCCGTGAGTACCTTTTGGGCAAGGGGCTTGACGCCACCATGAACTACCCATTTAAAGAAGCTGTTTTAGACTTTTGCAAAGGTGCTTCAGCACGAAAAACAGCCGAAAAAATTATGAGTATATGCGAAAATTACCCACAGCCTGCACTTCATGTGCTTATGAATTTCATGTCTACACACGATACAATGCGCGCTATAACAGCGCTTGCAGGCGAGAGCTGTGACGGCAAAGACAGGTATTGGCAAAGCGGCCGAAAGCTTACACATGAACAATATGAGCAAGGCATAAAGCTTATGCGCCTTGCCTATGCAATGATTTTCACACTGCCCGGTATACCGTGCGTTTATTACGGCGACGAAATTGCGATGCAGGGCTATAAAGACCCATTTAACAGGGCGTTTTTTGATTGGGACAACAGCGAAACACGCATAAAAGAAACGCTTATAGAGCTGGCGCAAAAACGCAAACAATGCTGTGCATTTAAAACGGGCGATATGAAAATTACACACGCAAAAAGCGGCGTTTTGTGCTATGAAAGAGTGTGTGAAAGCCACAGAGCAAGCGTTTCAATTAACACAACTGAAAACGCTGTAACCCTGCATATAAACGACATGGTGCAAACGTTACAACCGTATGATTACAGCGTTGAAATTGAAAGCTGTGAGCCGCAAAAGCATATTGATATTTTCAATAACAGTAAAGCAAAGCACAAAACAAAAAAACGCCCTATCTGGGCAGGGTGGTTTAGTGAGGGTTAAATAAACCACTTAACATTTGGAACAATAAAACGGGCTGTGACGAAACACTTCGCCACAGCCCAAACTTTTTGTTTTTTTCGTTAGCTTTTAATTTGCGTTTTCATCGCGTGCCATTTCGGAAATGCTTGTTACTAAACCGCCTAAATTTTGCAGCTCGCTTGGTATAATAATTTTTGTAGATTTACCGTCAGCTACCTTTTGAAGTGCCTCTAGGCTTTTAAGTGTAAGCACTTTTTGTGTAGGTGCCGCTTTATTCAAAAGCGCAATAGAGTCTGCCAAGGCTGTTTGCACTTCCATAATTGCCTGCGCTTCACCTTGTGCTTCACGTATGCGTTGTTCACGCACGGCGTCAGCACGCAAAATTGCGCTCTCTTTTTCGCCCTCTGCAACAAGAATTGCACTGCGTTTTTCGCCCTCAGCGCGCAAAATGCTCTCGCGTCGCTCGCGCTCTGCTTTCATTTGTTTTTCCATTGCATCTTGAATTTCAGCCGGCGGAATTATGTTCTTAACCTCAACGCGGTTAACTTTTATGCCCCATTTGTCTGTTGCCTCGTCAAGAATTGCCGTAATTTTCGTGTTAATTGTGTCACGGCTTGTCAGTGTGTCTTCAAGCTCCATGCCGCCGATAATATTCCTAAGCGTTGTTGCTGTTAGGTTCTCAATTGCAAGAAGTGGGCGCTCAATGCCGTAGGTGAAAAGTTTCGGGTCTGTCACTTGGAAGAACACAACAGTGTCTATTTGCATAGTAACGTTATCGCTTGTAATAACAGGCTGTGGTCTAAAGTCTACAACTTGCTCTTTCATAGTAACTTTTCGCTCAATTCTGTCAAGAAACGGCACCTTAAAGTGTATGCCAGCTGTCCAGCTTGTAGAGTAAACGCCAAGGCGCTCTATAACATACATGTTAGACTGCGGCACAACGCGAATGCTTGAGATTAGCACAATTGCAACCAGCAAAAGTAAAGCAATAATAATAATTTCCATAATTTCCTCTTTTCTTTTTTTTACAAAACAATTATAATATACATAATCCTAAAATTCCATGTGGATTATTTATAACTTATTTTATGGCGTGGCACAGCCACAGTTTTTGAAGGCGCTTTAAACTGTCGCCGCTTGCCTTTCTGTGGCCGCTTTAACAGTAACAGTTGTGCTTTCAATGTTTTCTACAACACATAGTGCACCCTCTTCAAGGGTTTCATTGCTTTTAGCGCTCCAGTCAACGCCGTCAAGCTTAATTCTGCCGGGTACACTAGGCGTAATTTTGGCAATAACAACGCCCTGCCTGCCAACATTTCTGTCGGCGTTTGTTGGCTCTTGCTTTCTTTTTCTCAGTTTTTTTGCAAACGGAAAAGTTGCTAAAATAAGCACAAAACTTACGGCAAAAAACACTGTTGTTTGCACTGTAAGCGACGGTACAAAAAACGATGTTATAAGCGCCGCCAAACTGCCAATGCCAAACCATATTGAAACTAAGCCGAAAGTGGCTGCCTCAATTGCCATAAAAACAGCAAGCAATACTAGCCAAATCCATGATATTTCCATTATATGCTCCTTTCTGCCGCACTTTGTGGGCAAATGGGCAAGTTGCCCATAATTACTAACAACCAGAAAATTTAAATTTTGCTTGATATGTTGTTATTATTATAACATTAACCATGTTAAAACACAAAGGTTAAATGTAGCCGATTTTGGCCTTTTTGGGCTTTTTTTGCCCAAATTATTAAGCTGTAATGCATTAATATAATCAAATTGAGCTCAATCGAGGCGGCAATCGTGCTATCGCAATAATTACAATTAATTTAAAAGCGGAGGGGTAAAATGCAGTGTACAAAATGCAAAATAAAAATTAAAAGCAGCCGAAGCTATTGCCCCGGCTGTGGTGCTTTTTTGCCGCTTTTGCTTAAAAAACCGGCTAAAATAAACGCAAAATCGAATAATTTTAGAATTAGTGATTATTACGGCGAGCAGTTTTATTTTATTAGAAAAGGCTATGGTTCACAGTTTAATATTGCGGCGTACATGCTGTTTCCCATTCATTTAATTTATCGCAAATGCATGTCGCGTTTTCTCACTGTTGCTCTTCCAATCTCGCTTTTATGGGCGCTTTCTTTGCTTTTTGCCGTTTTTGTGCCGTATTACAGCTATGCAAACATGCTTTTTTTAACGCCACTTATCATTTGCCCTGTAATTTACATTGTTTTGTCAATTTATAACGGTTTCACGTTTAATAGCTATTTCTATGAACGCCACTGTGGCAATGCGCATATACCTACAAACAAAAACGGCGTTGCGGTTTACCTATGCGTTTTGGCCCTTTACATGGCAGCAGTGGTATTTTTTTACATAGTAACGCGTTTTGCACCTTTTTTAGTTTGGTAATGCCGTATAGTGTGTAAATTGCCGCCTGTCTTGCGCTTTTAAAATGCATTAACAATATTTAGCTAAAATTCAAGTTGCTCCACAATTTTATCGTATGCCCTGTCTAAAGCTTTAAACTCTGCGGCTTTGGCATAGTAGCTTTCAAGTTCATCGTGGCATTGTTTTGTTTGCCGCATTAAATCTTGCGCTTGCAATATTAATTGCGCTGTTGCTTTGCAATTAAATTGCAGGCGCTTTTTGCGCATATTCATTCCGTCTTTGCTACAAAACCTTGCGCTGTGTATTCGGCGTAAATTCACATTTTTAGGTACATCTACACCTAAGAACATATTTAAATGGTATGAATTGCACGTTACAAATGCAAGGCTTAGCTTGGGTATTATAATATGCTCTATTTTGTCGTACGGGCTCATAGAACAATAGCACGTAATAATTTTGTGGCCTTTTGCTAGTGCCTCTTGGCGCAAAACGTATAGCATACACTTTGAGGCACAGCCGTACATGTCTTCAAGCGCAACAATATTTTTTGCAAGCTTCAAAATTGTGCTTTCATAGCACTCAACACCGCTGTGTGTAACAGCGCTTAAAATTCTCACGTCTTCGTTGCAAGGTTTTGGTTTAGTGCATTTTGTGCTTTGAAGTGTGGCAAATGTGTGTGTGCTGTATGGTGCTGTGTCGTCATCGGCTGTTTTGCTTTCTTCACATTCAGGTATGTATTTTTTGCTTAGAACTTTTGCAAAATCGCACGCTTTAGAAGTGTTTGTAAAAGTTTGCGCAGTACGTGCTGTGTCTTGAAGCAAGCTGCCAGCCGCCGCAAGGTAGCGCGTTGCACGCTCTGTCAAAAACGTGTGCTTGTCAAAAAGCTCAATTATCTCTTTTCTGTGCTTTTGCAACGCCGCGGCGTCTATGCAGTAGTAAAGCGGCAAAACTTGCTCAAAAGCAACGGGGTACTCAGGCTCTAAAGCATGTGGCGGTGTTGCGTCTGTAATGGTGAATTTGCGGTTTTTGCACACAAGGCTGTCGTACGAATTTGGGTCTTGCGAGCAATGTATAAGCTCGACACTCTCGCCTTTATCAAACAAAAAATCAGCAAGCCTTTTTATAAGTGTTGATTTGCCTGTGCCCGGGCACCCTTTTATTAACACAATATGGTTAGTTGTATCTTGCACAAGCTGTGAATAATAACCGGCATAGCCTGTTGGCGTTAGTGCACCCAGAAAAAAATCAAGACGTTTATTTTCCATAACTCAATCACCCCTTTTTTTATTATCTTATGTAAAAGATGAAAAAGTGACACAAAAAAAGGGGCGAATTGTTGTTTTTTTATATTATTTTTACGTTTTATAATTTTTGTTTCGTTATATATAAGTTTGAACAGCTATATACAATGCTTTTCGTGGTGCGCCTTGACATTAACAGTAAATAAATGTATATTATGTAAGGGAAAATTTGGTTATGAATAAAAATGCGAATAGCGTGAAAATTGCACTGCAAATTTATTAAAAAGCGTGCTGTCAACAGCTTTTTTAGGAGACGGCACATGCTGAAATCTTCATTATGTATGGAGATTTTCAAAGATACTTGTGCAGTGCACAGAATGGAGAGTATAATGAAAGATATAAAATTAGTTGAGAAACTGGGGTTTTGCACATTTTCGCTGGCAAACAACGTTGTTTACCAGTTCAAAAGTATTTACTACCTATTTTTTTTAACAAACGTTTTGAAAATAAATATACTTGTAGCAGGTACTATTTTAACAATAGGCACTGTTTGGGACGCTTTTAACGACCCATTAATAGGCTTTTGGGCGGTAAATAAAAAGTTCAAAAACGGCGAGCGTGTGCGCCCGTTTGCGCTGTGGTTTACAATACCTTGGGCTGTAAGCGTCGTTTTACTTTTTGCCGATTTTAACACGTCGGGTGCCATAACTGTTTTAATATCGCTAGCTCTTTACTTGCTGTTCGAAACATTTTATACGTGCATTGACATACCGTATAACAGCATGGCAGGGCTTGCCACAAGCTCCGACACACAGCGCAAAAGCATAAACATGTATAGAAACATAGGCGCAACGCTTGGCTCCGGCATTGGTGCTGTGTCTTGCTTGCCGCTGTTGCAACTTTTCGGCGCAATTGGCAGCGACGGCAACCTTGTAGACGAAGCGGCGCCGAGTGGCTTTTTGTACACTGCTATTATAATGGGTGCAATTTGCATTATTGGCGGCTACATTCACTACTTCACAAGTACAGAGCGTGTTAAACCAATTTCGCTTAAAGAGGAAAAACTATCTGCACGTGCGGTTTTCGGTATGCTTGCAAAAAGCAAGCCGTGGCTGCTTAACACAGTATATTTCAGCCTTTACGGCGTTACAAACTTGCTTTTAATGAGCAGTGTAACATACTATGCAACTTATGTTTTGGGGCAAACTTCTGCCGCAACGCCAATTCAGGCGGCGTACCTTGTGGCGGCGCTGTTTACGTCATTTGCAGTGCCGCACATAGACAAGCGCCTTGGCAGAAGAAGAACAATGATACTTGGCGCAATAATTGCAGTTGTTGGTAAAGTGTGGTTTGTTTTAAGCCCGTTTTCACTGGCGGCAATATATACTAACGCAATAACTGTCGGTATATCAACAACTATTGCGTTTATAATGTTTAACACAAACCGTGCTACTATTGTTGATTTAATAGAGTGGAAAAATGGCAAACGCCTTGACAGCATGGTATCAACAGCAGACAGTTTTGCCTCAAAGCTGGCAAGTGCGGGCGCAACGCAGCTTATTGCGGTGTCGCTTGCAATTGCCGGGTTTGATGCCGCCATAGGTGGCGCACAACCAGACAGCGCCATAAACATGATTAACAACATGCTCGGAATTGTGCCGTTTATACTGTCTGTTGCAATGCTTATCACAGTGTATTTTTTAAATATAGACAAAGACCGCAAACGTATGAGAGCGGAGAAAAAGAAGATGAAACTTATCTAAAGAGGGTGCCAAAGCAATGCTGTTAATTTAAAGAGCGCCCTCTCAGTCAATCCGAGATTGACGGCTCTCCCAAAGGGAGCCCTCTCAGTCAATCCGAGATTGAC
>CAYJHA010000049.1:11671-15087 GCA_964369785.1 uncultured Bacteroides sp. | reverse complement strand
CGAGCTAAAGTGTATATTCTATGAGCATATAGCGGCAAGAAAAAATACCTTGCCGCATAATATACACAGTGTTTTGCAATTTTCTTTTTCATTCTATTTTCTAAAATTACAGCCCTTTGTTCTTCTGTTGGGGCACCGTCTTTTATTTCAGAAAGCGACAAATATGACAGTTTGCTTAAAACTAACTGCCTTGCACTGCTGTTACCGTACTCAATAAGCACTGAACCGTTAATCTCGTTTGCCGATGCTGTTTTAACACCATTAATAGTAAGGAGCAGGTCACAAAGTCCGTAACACTGCTCCTTAGTTAATATGTATTTGCCAAATCGAACCCTTAGGCGAGAGTGCTTATCATAAATAATATGATATTTCATAAGCGTCTCCTTAAATTCAGCCCTCTTTGCAATCGCAGTTTTCACCACAGGCGCACTCGCCTTTAGCGGCCTCTTTTGCTTCTGTGCAAATGTCATCTGCTTCTTCTTTAATATTTGCGGCAGTTTCTAAAACTTTATCTTTAAGCATTATTCCGCCTGCAACACCTTTTACGGCAAGATCACGTGCTTTTTTAGTTTTAAGAATGCTTAAAACAGCAAGGCCTGTTGCGGCACCGGCGGCAAAAATCCATTTTCTTTCTTTTGTAATCCAGTCTAACATATATAACCCTCCGCATTTTTGCTTTTATTATATCAAATCGCCAGGGCTTTTCTCCACTCCTAAACCGCAAATTTTGCGATAATTCGACGGGGATTCGCCATACATATTTCGAAAAGCCTCGGCAAACTTGCTTGTGTTGATATATCCTATGCTATACGCAATTTCACTTACGGTTTTATTTGTTGTTCTGAGCAATGTGCGTGCTTTATATAACTTCACACACCGTATATACCTTTTGGGCGGCATATCGAATTTTTGTATATACAGCTGGCGTAGCGTTGTTTCCGATATATACAGCATTTTTGCTATTTGCTTTTCTGTAAGAAGCGTTTCAAGCAACAGCTTCCTTGAAACGTTTATTACAATTTTTGTTTCACTGCGCATTAGGCCCTCCAACAAATAAATAATACAAAAAACGGGCTACCGCAAACTGCCACTACAATTATTATATTGCTATGGCTTGAATGCGGCAACCTTTATATGCTTTTCTACTTTTATTTTAATTTTGTGCTAATTTTTCTCCACAAGCTTTGCAAGCTGCCTGTGCTTCATCATCCGGTGTTTCGTTGCACATGTATGATGCTACGCTTTTAGCGGTAGTTTCCTCTTCCCAGTTTCTTAGCCACTCGCCGTCACCCCAACCGTAAGAGCCGAAAAGCAAAACATTTACATTGCTTAGGTTATCTTTCACACTGTCCCACATTGGTTGAAATTCAGTTTCTTCTAAAACTTCAGCGCCCATAGATGGAGAGCCGAAAGCAATTGCTGCATAATTCGCCACCATATCATTTGTAAATTCAGCCGACGTCATAACGTCAACTTCTGCACCGCCGGCTTTTGCGCCCTCAGCTATGCAATTTGCCATAATTTCTGTGTTTCCCGTTCCGCTCCAATAAACTACTGCTACTTTACTCATAGTAAAATTCTCCTTTAAATTAGTTGTTTAATTTTATTTAGGCTACTGCTTGTTTTTTTACAGTAAGCCTTAAAATATCTCGCCCTTCATACCAAAGCTTTTTATACACTGCTTTGCATTTGTCGTACTTTGCAAATTTTAAAAGCGCTTCATTTTCATTGCCATACACTTTCCAATACTTGCAAAGGTTGCAATTTTGCCCTTTATTGCATATAAACCCTTCTACGTCTGAAGGTGGATAACCTAAAAACAAGCCAATTTCATGCGGAAATTCCTTGTATGTGCAAAGCCTTTGCGACAGCCTTTCAATTGCAGCCGTCACGCTTAAATTGCCGTACCCATACTGTGATAATATTGCTTTTGCCCTCAAATTTTTCATATCATTTAAAAGCATATCTTCCCTGTACATATAAACAAGTGCAGAATTGTCGCTTGCTTTTAATAATTGCAGTTTAACGCCACTGTGCAAAAATTTTTCATTCCAAAGCTCTATATCACTGTTTAAGCCGGCTTTACTTTCAAATTTAGCCGTAAATAAACTAGCCGTTTTAAGCGCTGAAAGCGTAAGCGAGCAGTGTTCTATCAATGCTTTTTCGGTTAACATGTTACATCGCCTCTAATATATTTTTAAGGGCTGAAAGCGAGCTTGAGTGGCAGCGCTCAACTTTCGCGTTACATCGCTTTGCTTCACAATTTGCACAAGCAACAAGCTTATGTGAAACTGTATTCGTAAAAAGAATTATCATATCGGGCGAGCCGAATTTGCTTCTTACATCGCCTTTCATTTTAGTGAAAACTTTAGCTTTACAGCCGTATTGTTTGCAAGTGTCAATGTAGCGCCTCTCCATACATTCATTGCCGCCAACTATTACAACGCTCATACTTGTTCCTCACTTTATGTTTGTTTAAGTTAGTAAGAACTAACTTATGTGTTAAAATTAAACCCCTGCTATTAACAGCGGTAGTCGAACTAAGTAAGTTAAAGCTAACTAACTTATTCTACTATATAACATTCCAAGGCATTTGTCAATATAAATTTTATATTTTTAAAAAATTTTAACAATAGCTTGACAAAACAAAAATAATAAGATAACATAGTTATTAAAAATAAGCTTGTTATGTGAGGTGATGCATTTGAGCTATTCATCAGAGCTTACAAAGGGGCGTATTTTAGCGTGTGCTAAAGAAGAATTTTTGAAAAAAGGCTTTATAAATGCGAATTTACGTGAAATTGCAACAAATGCAAAAGCCACAACAGGCGCAGTTTACAACCATTTTAAAGGCAAAGACGGCTTGTTTGAGGCGATAGTTGAAGACTTTGCAAATAATTTGCTTGAACTGTACAAAAAGGCCCACGAAGAAGTAGAGGGCGAGTATGACTTTGAAAGTGCCGACATTTCGGAGAATATGGGTAAGGGAACAAATATAATCCTCAACTATCTTTACTCTGATTTTGAACTGTCAAAGTTGCTGTTTTGCTGTTCGGGTGGCACAAAGTACGAGAAATTTGTAGAAGAACTTATCGAGATAGAAGAAAAATCTTCACTTGCTTTTATGGAGAACGACAATTTTAAGTTAACAAAAGTAAACAAATTTTTTGTGCATGTCATAGCTACATCAGGGCTTAACGATATGCTTGAGGCCATACACCATGATTTAAGCAAAGAGGAAGCTTTTGAGTATATTGGCAAAATTCAGAGATTTTACTATGCGGGAACAAAAGAAATACTGGGAAATTGATTAAATGTTATTAAATATTGGGGTGATAAGCCTCAATATTTTTTAAAGGCAAGGTTAGCGAAAACTAACTTTTGTTTATACTATGCACAGAATGGAGATTAGCGTG
>CAYJHA010000049.1:0-11571 GCA_964369785.1 uncultured Bacteroides sp. | reverse complement strand
AGGTTAGCGAAAACTAACTTTTGTTTATACTATGCACAGAATGGAGATTAGCGTGACATCACGCTAATATTTATTTAAATTGGCGTGCCGTCAGGGAGCTGACCGAAAACAAAGACTTTACAAAAACTAGAGCAAAATTTTTGCCAGATGAAGCAAAAAACGCAAGCAATACTATGTGTATTAATGAGTATTTTTGCAAAATATGACAGAAATTTTGCCGACGCTTTTTGTGAAGGCGACTTTTTGGCCAGCTCCCTCCTAAGACGGCACATGCCAAAAATCTCCATTCTGTACCAAAATTATTCAATATTATTTGTGCCTTGCACAGAATGGAGATTAGCGTGACATCACGCTAATATTTATTTAAATTGGCGTGCCGTCAGGAGACGGCACATGCCAAAAATCTCCATTCTGTACCAAAATTATTCAATATTATTTGTGCCTTGCACAGAATGGAGATTTTACAATTATGAACACTAAAAAGCAAAAACCACTACTTAAAAGGCTATACTCTTTTGCAGATGGCCACAAGCACCTCACCAATTTAGGCATGATATTATCGGGCGTTAGCGCTGTTATGACATTACTGCCAATTATTTTTATTTGGCGTGGTGTTAGCGAAATTATTGCACTTTACCCAAATGTAACACTAAGCGGCAACATTGTTACAAACGCATGGCTTGCTGTTGGCAGTGCCATTGGTGCAATGCTTATTTATTTAATAGCGCTTATGTGCACACATATTGCAGCGTACAGAATTGCAAAAAACATGCGAAAAGCGGCACTTAACCATATTATGAAATTGCCGCTTGGCTTTTTCGGCAGCACAGGCAGCGGTAAACTTCGCAGAATAATAAACGACAGTGCAGGTGCTACCGAAACATTTCTTGCGCACCAATTGCCGGATTTAGTGGGCGCATATACAACGCCTTTTGCCGTTCTTTTAGTTCTGTTTGTGTTCGACTGGCGCCTTGGCCTTATTAGCCTTGCGCCGCTTGTTTTAGCGGCTGTTGCTATGATGTCCGGCATGGGGAAAGACCAGCCCGAAAGAATAAAGCAGTATCAATCGGCACTTGAAAACATGAACAACGAAGCGACAGAATATGTACGCGGAATTCCTGTTGTAAAAACTTTTAACCAATCTGTTTTTTCTTTCCGGCGTTTCCACGATATTATAACGCAATATAAAAAATATGTTTCAGGGTACTCTTATAGAATGAGAATGCCAATGACTATGTTTCAAGTTTTTTTAGCAAGCACACCTGTATTTTTGGTTTTATCCTCTATTTTTATCATAAGCGGGCAAAGCAATATGGCAGACTTTTTCCTCAGCTTTTTCTTCTACCTTATTTTTACGCCTATTGCCTCGCTAATGCTTATGAAAATTATGTGGGTTATGCAGCACACAATGCTTGCAGATGATGCACTTAACCGCATAGAAAGCTTGCTTAACGAAAAACCTCTTGTTAAAGCAACTGCTCCAAAATCTCCTAAAAGCGTTGATATAGAGATGAAAAATATCTCTTTTACTTACCCAAACACCGACAAGAAAGCCATTGATGATGTAAATATAACAATTAAGCAAGGGCAAACTGTCGCATTTGTCGGGCCGTCAGGCGGCGGCAAAACTACACTCGCAACACTTATCCCCCGCTTTTATGATGTAGACAGCGGCACTGTTAAAATAGGCGGTGTTGATGTTCGCGATATTGATAACACAGAGCTTATGGCCAATATTTCTTTTGTTTTCCAAAACACAAACTTGTACAAAGCAAGTATTCTAGACAATTTACGCGAGGGCAAGCCGAATGCTACAATTGAAGAAGTGAACAAGGCACTGCAAGCGGCAAGGTGCGAAGACATTATTGCAAAACTTCCAAATGGGCTTAACACTGTTTATGGCACAAGGGGCGTTTACCTCTCAGGTGGCGAAGCGCAGAGAATTGCGCTTGCAAGGGCAATTCTTCGCGATGCACCGATTATTTTGCTAGACGAGGCAACCGCCTTTGCAGACCCTGAAAACGAACATCAAATTCAACTTGCATTTAACGAGCTTACTAAAGGCAAAACAGTTTTGATGATTGCACACAGGCTTTCTACAATTAAAAATGCTGATTTAATTTATGTAATTGCAAACGGTAAAGTAACAGAACAAGGCACACACGATGAACTTGTAGAGAAAAACGGGCTTTACAGTGAAATGTGGGCTGAATATAATAATGCATTTATTTGGAATGATGAAAACTTAAAGGAGGTAACAGCACAATGAAGAAGTTTTTACAAAAAACATTTGCTTTAACCGATAAAGGCGCCGGCGAACTGCTGAAAGCAAGCATTATAACTGTATTTATTAACGTTGCAATTATGGCTGTTAGTGCTATTTCATATTACTTTATACAAGATACATTAATGCCTATTTTAGAGGGTGCAAGCCCTGTTTATACCGTTTTAATGTATATTGGTTATGCAATATTTATATTGGTTTTACTTGCTGTGCTTTACTATTTTCAGTATAATTTTTGCTACATTTCAGCTTATGAGGAAAGTGCAAACATGCGCATTTCCCTTGCGGAAACTCTTCGCAAGTTGCCACTGTCTTTCTTTGGTAAGAAAGATTTATCAGACTTAACATCAACAATTATGGGCGATGTTACTATGATGGAAAATGCATTTTCTCATTTTATACCGGGCTTTATAGGCTCAATTATTTCAACTGTTATAATGGGGCTTGGCATGTTTATTTTCGACTGGAGATTGGCCCTTTCACTGACATGGGTAATTCCTATTTCGTTTTTAATGTGCTTTGCCAGCAAAAAAGCACAAGACTATTACCTTATAAAAACAAAGGCAATTTCTCTAACATATCTCGATAAAATTCAAGAGTGCCTTGAGAATGTGAAAGACATTAAGGCGAATAACAGAGAAGCTGCACATCTTAGCATTATGAACAAACACTTTGACGACCACGAAAAATCAAGTATTAAAGCTGAATTTGTTACAGGAACTTTTGTAAACTTATCGCAAATGATACTTAAAGTAGGTATTGCCACAACTATGATAGTTGGCGTTACTTTACTGGGGCTTGGCGAAGTTACACTGTTAACTTTCCTTGTATTTTTGATGATAGCGTCAAGAATTTACGACCCGCTTGCAGGGGCGCTTATAAACCTTGCAGGTATATTCATCTCGCTTAAAAGCGTTGAGCGTATGAAAGAGTTTGAAAACACAAAAATTCAAACAGGCAAAGAAGCAATGACGCCAATAGGTTATGATATAAACTTCAACAATGTTAAATTTAGTTATGACACAAGCGAAACTGTGCTGGACGGCGTTAGTTTTACCGCAAAACAAGGCGAGGTTACAGCACTTGTAGGGCCATCGGGTGGCGGCAAAAGCACAGCAATGAAACTTGCCGCCAGGTTTTGGGACATTAACAGCGGTAAAATTACAATAGGAACTGAAGATGTAAACAGTATAGAACCCGAAACGCTTTTAAAAGATATTTCTATAGTTTTTCAAGATGTAACGCTGTTCAACAACACAGTTATGGAAAATATTCGCATTGGCAGAAAAGGCGCAAGCGATGACGATGTTATAAATGCGGCAAAAAATGCACAGTGCCACAATTTTATTATGAGTATGCCCAATGGTTATAGCACACTTATAGGTGAAAACGGCTCTAAACTTTCAGGTGGCGAAAGGCAAAGGCTGTCAATTGCAAGGGCGCTTTTAAAAGACGCACCTATCGTTCTTTTAGATGAGGCTACATCGTCACTAGATATTCAAAACGAAAGCGCTGTTCAAAAAGCAATTTCAAGGCTCACAAAAGACAAAACAGTTATAGTTATTGCCCACAGAATGAGAACTATTGCAGGGGCGAATAAAATTGTACTGCTTAAAGAGGGCAAGGTTTCAGCAGAGGGAACGCACAGCGAACTTTTGAAAAAATCTGCTGATTATGAGAACATGATAAGGCTTCAAACAGAGAGCATGAACTGGGTGCTGGCGTAAATTCGCCAATTTATTTGCAAAGCAGAAGAGGAAACTTTTTAAGATAAAAAGTTTCCTCTTCCTGCATTTTGTTCTATTTTCTACACAATTTTCTTATCGTACAACCTTGCCGCGTTTAAAACAACAAGTACAGAGCCGGCATTGTGCACAAGCGCACCTGTTGCCGGGTTTAAAAGCCCCATTACAGATAAAATAATTGCACCAAAGTTTATTAACATTGATATTGTTATGTTGAATTTAATAGAAAATATAGTCGCGTTAGACAGCTTTTTAATATACGAAATTTTCGATATATCATCACCCATAATTGCAATATCAGCGGCATCTATGGCAATGTCGCTTCCCATTGTGCCCATTGCAATTCCTACAGTTGCTGTTTTAAGTGCAGGCGCGTCATTTACGCCATCGCCCACCATGCACACATCATTTCCGCTTTGCATAAGTGTTTTTACAGCTGTAACTTTATCTTCAGGTAAAAGCGAAGCTTTAACCTTTGATATGCCAACTTTTTCTGCAATAAAACTTGCGCTTTTTTCATTGTCGCCCGTAAGCAGAACAGTTGTATCAATTCCTGCCGATGACAAGCTTGAAATTGCTTCTTTTGAAGTGGGCTTTATATCGTCTGACAGGCCAATAACGCCTAAAACCTTGCTTGTGTTTGAAACTATTATAACAGCTTTACCTTGCTGCCTTAAATTAGAAACAACGTCTAAAACATCTTTTGTTATAGTAATGCTTTCATTGTTTTCTATAAGTTTTTCGTTTCCGCAATAAATAAGCTCATCATTTAGTTTGGCGCTTACACCTTTACCTACAAGCATGTTAAAATCAGTGGCATCTGAAAAAGCAATGCCACTTCCTTTTGCATAGCTTACAACAGCTTTCCCGATAGGGTGCTCTGAGCGGCTTTCAACTGATGTTACAAGCGAAATAAGCTCTTTTTCATCGTAGCCAAACGCTTTTACATCACTTACAGAAAGTTTTCCGTGTGTAATTGTTCCTGTTTTATCAAAGCAAACAGTATCAACTGTACCCATTCGCTCTAATGCCTCGCCCGACTTTATAAGAACACCGTTTTTTGTTGCCTGGCCTATTGCCGCCATAATCGATGTTGGTGTAGCTAAAGCCAGTGCACATGGGCAAAATACTACTAATATTGTAACTGCGCGAATAAGCGCGGCTTCTTGCATACCCAGCGCAAAAGTGAAAACCAAATATGTAATAATAGCAATTATACACGCAATTGGCACAAGCCACCCGGCCCATTTGTCCACAATTTTTTGAGTGGGTGCTTTTTGGTTGTCGGCATCTTCAACAAGCTTAATCATCTTTTGCAGCGATGAATTCTCAAACGATTTTGTAACCTTAACATCTACTGAGCCGAAACGGTTTATTGTACCTGTGAAAACTTCATCACCCAGCACTTTGTCAACAGGCAAACTCTCGCCTGTCATAATGCTTTGGTCAACTGTTGTGTTACCTGCAATAATATTGCCGTCAGCCGGGAAACTCTCACCCGGCAGCACTCTTATAATGTCATTTTTCTTAATGTCTTTTGCGTCTACCATTGTTTCGCTGTCATTAGCAATTATTCTGCCCTGTGCAGGAACAAGGTTTAGAAGCATCTCTATTCCTTTTCTTGCTTTTTCAACCGTTCTATCCTCAAGCAATTCACCTATTGCCATAATAAAAGCAACTTCTCCCGCCGCAAAAACGTCGCCTATATAAACAGCGGCTACCATGGCAATTGTTATAAGCAAAGCAGAGCTTATAGTGCGCTTTACAAATATTCTATACAGGGCAATGTGCGCAAGCGGTATGCCCGAAATTATAAGTGATACCCACGCAAAATTCATCATGAAAATGTTTTCTGAACCTGTTGCTAAAGGAAAAATGTACACACCTATAAAACTTACAGCAAGGCACAGCCCAGAAACCCACAACATTGGAACAGAATTTAAAAATTTATCTAATTTATTAAACATAATACTTCCCCCTAAATAGTTTTAGAAAATTGGTTTAGTGCAGATATTAACTTTTCTATTGTTTCGTCTTCGTTGCCGTCCTTAATGCCATCTATAACGCAGTGGTGCATGTGGCCCTCTAGTATAATTTGCCCTGTTTTGTGCAAAGCAGATTTAATAGCGCCTATTTGAATTAAAATAGCCTCGCACGGTTTATCTTCCTCTACCATTTTTTGCACACCACGAACTTGGCCCTCAATTTTTTTAAGGCGTTTGTTTATAGCATCTACATCCATACATCTGTTCATAAAAACCTCCTTTTTAAGCAAAGCATAAATATTTTACTACCTCCATATAGAATGGGGGTTTTGCGTGTGCCGCCTTGGCCAGAACACGCCCTAATTTAAACAAAAAATAATATACAGCATTAGATTATACCCGTAGGGGGTATAGGTATATAATACACAAAAAAACTTACCCTGTCAATAGAAAATATGTTATAATATAGGCACTATAAATTTTAATTCTAACTCCACCATAGGCATTATAGCGAAAAAGCTCGAAAATTCTTTGATTGAACCCTATTGCCAACACTATTCCTGTAAAGGCCGTCTTCAAACATTATTGAAAGGATGCATTCCGATGCCTGTACAAATTCGAGAAACTATAAAAAACAAACTGCAAGGCAAACATTTTTTCATAACAACGGTTTGCTTTTTTATAATCATATCTCTTTTTTATCTGCTATTTATCAGCATAAAGCCCAGTGCTGTGAATGTTCTTAGCGTGTCTGATATAGAGCAAATAGATTTAAGCCAAGAGTATGTACTTTTAAACGAGCACATTGCAGACTGGTACCCGGGTGAGCTATACGGGCCTGAGGATTTTTCTTCATCACTGCCCATTACTTCAAGCACAAACGAAAATGCAAGCACAAAATACGGCACATATCGCATACAGCTAAACATTCCTGCCAACACAACATACGGCATTGCAGGCCTTTCAGCAGACTATGCACAGAAAGTTTATGTAAACGGCGTGCTATTGTCACAAGTTGGGCAAGTAAGCGATAATATGACGCAGTTTGTCCCTAAAAGCGACTATTTTTCGCTATACTTTACAACACAAACAAATACTACTGAAATTATTATACAACTTGCATATCATAACCACGAATACGGCTTTTTGAAAAATATATATTTGGCAGAGCAACAAGTGATTACAGCAAAAAATAGGGCTGAATTTTTGAGCAACGGGCTTGTTTTAGGCGTGCTTCTTGCGTTTTCAATTTACTTTTTCGGTATGTTTATAAGCTATACCGAAAGAATTAGTTTTCTTTGGTTTTCTTTTGCTTGCCTATGTGCCGCTTTACATTTTTCTATATATTACAATAAAGATATTATGTCCATATTGCCAAATTTGTCGTGGTATGTTTTGCACAAGGTTGAATATATTTCACGCATAGGCTTTTACCTATTTATTACAACTTATGTGCTGTCATCGCTAAAGCTAAAAATGCAAACGTGGGTAAGTTGTACATACTTTGGTGGTTTTGCGGCAATTATTGCTTTTTACATTGTTATGCCGTCTACAATTTATACAAAACACATTTTTATAATTGGAACGTTAATTACAATTATTTTACTTTTACAAGCAGTATATATCATGTGGCAAGGGTATATTAAAAATGCATTTGTTCATAAAGAAAATTTGATTGTGGGCTTTAGTGTTGTGCTAATGTTAATAGCGTGGCTTGTTGAGGCGTTTACATACCAAGGTTTTTCGTGGTATATTCAACCGTACATCACAATGTTAATTGTGTTTTTTAGCGCTATTGCGCTAACAACGCAGTTTTCACGAACTGAACGCGAACTTGCCCTTTTACAAGTAAGAGAGCAGGAAATTGCCAAAAACGCCGCCGTTCTTCAGCAAATGAACAACATGAAAACCGACTTCTTTCACAAAATGGCGCATGAAATTAAAACGCCGCTTGCCGTTATGAGCGGATATGCACAGCTGACGAGTAATCAAATAAAAAATGATGAGACAAATTCAGAAACTATGCTAAACCTAAAGGTTATTTCCGCTGAAGCAACAAGGCTTGCACAGCTTGTATCAAACTTAATGGAAATGCCCACTACGCCCATTTCAAAAGCGGTGCTTAGCAAAATATCGGTAGATGAATATTTGCAATATGCCGCCGCTGTGTGCAAGGGGCTTTTAGAAAAAAACGGCAATACTTTAATAATAAAAGGCAACACGCAAATGTACATTCTGGGCAATATGGAAATGCTTGTGCAAATGATGATTAACCTTGCTGTGAACAGCAACAAGCACATGGAAAACGGTGAATTTACCATTGAAGTAATGCAAGAAAAAAACAGCGATAGCATAACGTTTATTGTAAGTGACACAGGTTGCGGTATTCCCAGTGAAAATGCTGAGAAAATATTTGAAAAAGGCTTTACCACAAGCGGCACAAAGGGGCTTGGGCTTCCTATATGCAAAGAGGTTGCACACTTGCACAAGGGCAACATTATACTTTTAACTAATAATAAAAAAGGCGCCGCTTATAAAATTTCAATTCCTTTATACCACAATGAATAAGCTGAAACAGCACTGCACTTTTAACTTTTATTAGTTATAATGAAAAGGAGCAAAAGAATGGCTAACATTTTACTTGTAGAAGACGACCCACACCTTAACAATATAAACAGGCAAGCGCTTGCAAGTGAGGGCTACACCGCCCTATGCGTTACAACAGTGCAAGCTTGCCTTAACACACTGCAAACTTCCGCGGTAGACTTAATAGTGCTAGACATTGACTTGCCCGACAAAAATGGGCTTGACGCTTGCACGGAGATAAAAGCGAAATATGACATACCCATTATATTTTTAACCGCAATGGGCGAAAACAGCGACATTGTAAAAGGGCTGAATGCCGGCGGCGATGACTATATGACAAAGCCGTACGATTTAGAGGTGCTTTTAGCCCGAATAAAGGCAAGGCTTCGTGCTTTGCGCTTGCAAACAACAATGCTTTATTTTGGCAAACTTCAAATTGACAATGTTAGCGGTGTAGCGCGTTTTGACAGCAAAGATTTGCTGCTTACAAAAAGGGAATTGTTATTGCTGTGGCTACTTGTAGACAAAAAAGGCGAGCAGATAGACAGAGATGAACTGTACCAAAAAGTGTGGGGCTACCCGTGTGCAGACGATTATAATGCGCTTAGGGTTTTGGTTTCGAGGGTAAAAACTAAGCTGCTTGATGTAGGGTGCGATGTTCAAATTGTATCAGAGCGCCAAAAAGGGTATACATTGCAGTTATAGTAAGCTGTGCAAGAAATTTGCACTTTCAGCTTTTTAGATGGCGGCTTTGTGAGCCACATAATAAAAGTGGGGCATAAAAAAAGCGGTGGGCAATTGCCCACCGTTTTTTTCGGCCTTAGTTTTAAGTAAGTACAAGTACTTAACTTGACAATAATAATTATTGTAGTAACTGTAGAACGCCTTGAGGCATCATGTTTGCTTGTGCAAGCATAGCCTGTGCAGACTGCACTAGAATGTTGTTCTTCGTGTAGTCCATCATTTCTTCTGCAACGTCTGTGTCGCGGATTGTGCTCTCTGCGTCTTGGATGTTCTCTTCCATTACGCCAAGGTTGTTCAATGTGTGCTCTAGGCGGTTTTGAACAGCACCAAGCTCTGCACGTTGTGATGAAACGAAGTTGATAGCATTTTTGATAGTTTCAACTGCAGCAGTAGCTCCATCAAGAGTACCGATGTCAACTGCAGCAAGAGCTGTCATTGTTGTGCTAAAGCCTGCATCACCTGCTTCGGCAGCAGTGTTGATGTTTGCAAGTGTAAATGTCAATTGGTTGAAAGGATCTGAAGACTCACCAATTTGTAGTTGCATTGTTGCTGATGCAGCACCGGCAAAGTCGCCGTTGAACAATGTTTGACCATTGAAGTTAGCAGCTTGAGCAATTCTGTCGATTTCTTCAACAAGTTGCTCCACTTCGTTTTGTAGTGCTGCACGGTCATCATCAACATATGTGCCGTTAGCAGATTGTGATGCAAGGTAAACCATACGGTTTAGCATGTCGTGTACTTCAGCAAGTGCACCCTCAGCTGTTTGAACAAGGCTAACACCGTCAGCTGCGTTCTTTTGAGCTGCGTCTAGAGATGTGATTTGTGCACGCATTTTCTCAGAAATTGCAAGGCCTGCAGCATCGTCGCCTGCACGGTTAACTTTGTAACCTGAAGACAATTTCTCTAAGTTGCCGCTCAAAGCGTTTGTGTTGTTTGTGTAGTTGCGATATGAGTTCATCGCAGGAATATTGTGTTGTATACGCATAATATAGATCCTCCAAATTTTTATTAGACAAGTTCCATCTTGCCTTTATTTTTGCAACCGCCTTTTCGCGAAGGCCAAACGCAAAGTAAGCGGTGTGCTCACGTTGTGTGGTGCAAAAGCTTTCGCTTTTTTACCGTACATTTATTATTTCGGCAGTAATTCCGAAAAAGTTAATAGTAAATAGAAAAATATTTTTTATACATTTAAATTTGTTGTTGTTTCAGCCGTTGGCTACCACTACTTGCCTTTTTTTAACACAGTACTACTACCCTGCTAGGTTTAATATAATGTTTTTCGTTATGTTTGCCGCTGTTGTGCAATATTCGCTAATGTCAAACGGCTTGCCCACAAGCGTTTCGTGCGCTTTTTCGTCTGAATCATCGCTCATGGCACGAACTATAAGGCATGGCGTATCGTTTTTGGCGGCAATGTGCGCCACTGCCGCGCCCTCCATTTCAACGCAGTCAGGTGCACACTTTGCCTCTATCGCTTTTTTTGTCGCGCTGTCGCCAACAAAAACATCGCCTGTTGCTATTTTGCCCACAATAAAGTTAACGCCTTCGTCCTCGCACGCTTTTTGCGCCGCTTTTAACATTGTATCATCACATTTAAATTCTTTTAAAAACGGATATGCCTGGCATATCATGTCGTTTTGTGCGTCGTGGTACAAAACAGTCTTGCCTAAAACTACATCGCCCACTGTTATTTTGCTAGTCATGTTGCCTGCTATGCCGCTGAACAGTATGGCGTTTGCCCCAAAGTTTGTAATAAGCAGCTGTGCTGCCGCCGCCGCGTTTACTTTGCCCATTCCCGCACAGCACAGCACTATATTTTTTCCACACATTGTACCTTTGTAAAATGTGTTGCCGCCAAGTTTTTCTTCACTTTTATTTTGCAGTTCTTCATATGTATTTTTAATTTCTTCCGGCATTGCGCCTAATATACCAATTGTATTATACATTTATTATTTTCCTTTTTGTATTATTTTTATTTTTTCGGCCGGTGGACGCCCGTGCGGTGTATTTATTTGTGTGGTGCATCGTTGTTTTATGTGTTCTAATTTGCTGCATTTTCGGGCGAACATTTAGGTTCGCCCCTACGTTTTTTCGTGTTTGCTGGTTTGCGACATTTTCGGGACGGGAAACCCGTCCCCTACGTTTTTTTGTTTGCTAGTTTGCGGCGTTTTCGGGCGGCCGATGACCACCCCTACATTTTGTTTGATGACGGTGCATTGTTATTTTG
>CAYJHA010000048.1:13559-15116 GCA_964369785.1 uncultured Bacteroides sp. | reverse complement strand
AAAAGCTCGCCAACGCTTCTTATACGGCGGTTTCCAAGGTGGTCAATATCGTCCACTGTGCCAATGCCGTTGCCAAGGTTGTTAACGTAGTTTATGCCGGCAAAAATGTCGTCTACCGTTACAGTTTTGCTTATAAGTTTGTCTCTGTTTTTAATAAGAAGTTCTTTTTGCTCGTCCTCGTCGCTTGTTTCGTTTAAAATTTCGCACATGGCGGCAAAATTAACGCGCTCTGTAATATCATACTCTTTCACATCGAATGAGAAAAAGTTTTGTGCATTAACTGTGCCGTTTGATATTACTTTAACTTCTTTGTCGTTAACTGTTACATAAACAAGGCCTACACCTGTCTCATCTGCCATTATAGATTGGTCGTGCGTAATCTTTTCCCCTGCAGATGTTATAAGCTCACCTGTTAGCGGTGCAATAATGTCGCGTGCGGCAATTTGGCCCTCAATTCGGCGTGCAATTGCAAGCTTTTTGTTCATTTTATAACGGCCAAAACGTGATAAATCGTAGCGGCGTGGGTCAAAAAACAAGCTGTTTATATGTGTGCTTGCGCTCTCAACTGTCGGAGGTTCGCCCGGGCGCAGTTTGCGGTATGTTTCAAGCAAGCCCTCTTCTTCACTGCGTGTTGTGTCTTTTGTAAGCGACGCGTCAATGCGGTCGTCATCGCCGAAGAAGTCGCGAATAGCGGCATCGTCGCCAAGGCCGAGTGCACGCGCAAAAACAGTTACAGGCAGTTTACGGTTTTTGTCAATTCTAACATAAAACACGTCGTTTGCGTCTGTTTCAAATTCAATCCACGCGCCCCTGTTTGGGTTAAGCGTTGTTGTAAAAAGCTCTTTACCTGTTTTGTCGTAGCTTTTGCCGAAATAAATGCCGGGTGAGCGCACAAGTTGTGAAACTATAACACGCTCGGCACCATTAATAATGAATGTGCCGGAGTCTGTCATGCGCGGAAAATCGCCCATAAAAATTTCTTGCTCTTTAACTTCGCCCGTCTCTCTATTCAAAAGGCGCACGGTAACGCGAAGCGGCGCGGCATATGTTACGTCGCGCTCTTTACACTCTTTAATTGTGTATTTCGGCTTTGAGTCTAAGCGATAATCTATAAACTCTAAAACCAAGTTGCCGGTGTAGTCCTCAATGGCGGAAATATCCCTAAACACTTCCTTGAGGCCCTGGTTCAGGAA
The DNA here is from genome assembly GCA_964369785.1 of uncultured Bacteroides sp. Lineage (GTDB taxonomy): Bacteria > Bacillota > Clostridia > Oscillospirales > Ruminococcaceae > Ruthenibacterium. The sequence continues at coordinate 13,923 of CAYJHA010000048.1, read as the reverse complement.
CCACTGATAAGAGTTTTTTTGCACCTCAATTAAATTTGGCATGTTGATAACTTCATCAATTTTAGAAAAACTCATTCGCTCAGTTTTCCCGTACTGCACGGGCTTGACTTTCACCATAAAAAACAACCACTCCTTACTATATATTACATAACAATTTTAAAATTCGGCCGAATAACATTGATTACATCAATAATTAAATAACAGCAGAAAAACGCACCCCTTTTATCGCAACCTGCACAAAAAAGTTACTGAATTTTTGTGTTGGTTTTGCTCAAAAAGGCGCGTTTGGCCATTGTTGATACATAATAAATGATACCATTAATATTTAATGTTGTCAATAATAATGGGAAATAAATTTTTATTT
>CAYJHA010000048.1:9382-13459 GCA_964369785.1 uncultured Bacteroides sp. | reverse complement strand
CATTGGCCGCCCGATACGTTTGCTTTTGATGACGTTTGCGTCTGTGGTTTGTGTGTGCAAACTTTAACGTCTCGGGGCGTCGAGGACGCCGCCCCCTACAATGCGCTTGCTTTACGCATATTGTAGGGGCGGCCATTGGCCGCCCTCTACGTTTTGTTTCGATTACGTGCGCGTTTATGGTTTGTGTGCGCAATCTTTAACGTCACGGGGCGTCGAGGACGCCGCCCCCTACAAAATGTAATCAAACAATATAGCGGCACGCACAAAATGCATACCGCCACAATTATACTTAAATATACAATTTATTACTAATCACCAACAAATGTCTATGTAAAAACCAGCTTGGTTCACAAGGCGCCGTGTATAGTTATTTCTTGAGCAACTCTTCAAAAGTTATGCTCGCCATTTTATCGTTTAGCACGTCTGTTATTTCTCCAAACACATCTCGGAACACGCAGTCACACATTCGCCCCATGCTACACTTTGTGTTGCCCTCTTCACCCACACAACGTGAAAATTTATATGGCCCTTCAACGGCCGTTATAACGTCAAGCAGTGTTATTTGCTTTGCAGTGCGTGCAAGTTCATAGCCGCCGCTACTGCCTTTGTAGCTTTTAACAATGCCGCCCAAAACAAGCTTGCGCAATATTTTAAGCGAAAACCTAAGCGACACATTAACTTCGTCGCTTATTGTTCGCGCATCTTTTCGCGCATCGCTTTTTGCAAGGCAATAAGTTATACGCACAGCGTAGTCAGATTCTTGTGTTATATGCAATTTGCTTTAACCCCTCCCCATGAGCCGGCTTAACAGCACCTATTACGGCGGCAAGCGCAAATTTTCGCTTTCGCTTTGCAATATACCAATTGTACGCGCCCTAACGAAAATTTTCACCGCCGGCATAGCAAGCGCAAATAGCTATCCGCATTTAGGCGGCTATTTGGCTAATTACCTTGCACTAGGCACATTCAAGCCGCATGGCTTTTATGCTTAAAAATTTAAAGCTATAATATTAATTAATCCAAAAAGTCGCGCAGTTTCTTGCTACGGCTTGGGTGGCGCAGTTTGCGCAGTGCTTTTGCCTCAATTTGGCGTATGCGCTCACGCGTTACATTAAACTCTCTGCCCACTTCTTCCAGTGTTCTGGGGCGCCCGTCTTCAAGCCCAAAGCGCAAACATAACACTTTTTCTTCACGCGGTGTAAGGCTTTTAAGCACGCCTGAAAGTTGCTCTTTCAAAAGCGTATGGCTAGCCGCTTCTGCCGGCACCGGTGCGTCCTCATCCGGTATAAAGTCGCCCAAATGGCTGTCCTCTTCTTCGCCAATAGGCGTTTCAAGGCTAACGGGCTCTTGCGCAACACGCATTATCTCGCGCACTCTGTCTACCGGCATTTCAAGCTCTTCGGCTATCTCGTCTGCTGTTGGCTCGTGGCCGTTTCTGTGCAATAGCTGGCTTGAAATTTTCTTAACTTTGTTTATTGTTTCCACCATGTGCACAGGTATGCGAATTGTACGTGCTTGGTCTGCAATTGCACGTGTTATAGCCTGCCTTATCCACCATGTGGCGTATGTTGAAAATTTAAAGCCCTTTGTGTGGTCAAATTTTTCAACGGCTTTTATAAGGCCTAAATTTCCCTCTTGTATAAGGTCTAAAAACTGCATGCCCCTGCCTACATAACGTTTAGCAATGGAAACAACAAGGCGCAAGTTTGCCTCTGACAGGCGCTGTTTTGCCTTGTCTCCGTCGGGGCCACCCTCTTGAATTTTCACGGCAAGGCCCACTTCGTCCTCTGTTGATAGAAGCGGCACACGCCCAATTTCTTTTAAGTAAACTTTAACAGGGTCGTCAATATTAACACCCTCAGCGCTGAGGGCAGACTGCAACACGTCAACATTATCCTCTGTAAGTGTAAACTCCTCTTCGTCAGAGTCTGCCTCCTCGGCAATTTCAATGTTGTTAGTCTCAAGCATTTCATAAAGGCGGTCAACAAGTTCAACTTCAAAGCCTATCTCTTCAAGAACATCGTTAATGTCTTTAGTTGTAACTTTGCCGTTTCGTTTGCCTGTCTCTATTAAATTTTGTATAATCTGTTTTTTATTGTCTCCCATTAATGTCTCCTTTTCTACCGCGTAAAAATTTTTATTGAAGCCCTGTGCCGCGGTAAGCAAAGGGTTCAGGCAGTTTTTCACACATTAAAACCATTTAATAAATTTAATCTGTTTGCATTTTTTTAAATAATTGCAATTTTATGCTTTTTTATCTTTTAAGCTGTTAATATAATCTGCAAGCTCGTCCACCGTTTTTTCAGCGGCACTTTCGCTTTGCATTTGTGCATTTTCTATACGGCTTATGTAAAGCTCCACATCTTTTTCGTCAATAACAAGGTCATAATTTTGCGCCAAAACTCTGCTTAAAAGGCTTATAGTGCCGCTTGGAAGTTCCTCGCTAAGCATTGCAAGGTCTGTGTATTCACCACCGTAGCTAAGTAAAATTTCATACGTTCTACGCATTTCCTCGCTTATAAAACTCTCGGGTGTAAGTTTATTTTCACATAAGTTTAAATAGGCAGGCTCACGCAATATTGCGCCTATAAGCTGTTGCTCTGCAAAAACAACGCCAAGCGATTGTTTCTCTTGCCCAAAGCCGCTTATGTTTATACGTGCGCTCATACCCTCGTCCAAAAGGCGGCGCTCACGCTCTTTATTTTCGCGCCTTGCACGCTGTTTCACAGCCGCGCTTATTTGTGAAACAAGCGCATTCTTTGCAACACCCGTTTCAACCTCAAGCCTTCCTGCGTAAACATCGCGCTCTATCGCTGTTAAATGGTGTGCCGCCAAAAGGCTAATTGCCTCTTTTAAATATGCAACACGTCCGTCGTCGGTGTCTATGTTATGCTTCGCTTTTGCGTTTGCAAGTGAATATTCCACTGCATTGTCAGAGCCGTTTAATATCATCTCGAACTTTTCACGCCCGAATTTCACAATATATTCGTCAGGGTCTTTTGCGCCGTTAAGTTTCAAAACAGATATTTTAAGCGGCGATTTGCTAAGCAAATTTATAGCCTTTTGTGTCGCCTTTTGCCCTGCCTCGTCAGAGTCAAAACAAATAACTACCTCCTGCGTGTAGTCTGAAAGCAGTTTCACATGCTCGGGCGTAAGCGCAGTGCCACAGCCTGCAACCGCCGTGTTAAAGCCTGCTTGGTGAAGTGCAATGGCGTCCATATTGCCCTCGCATAATATAAACTTTTGCCCCGCTTGTTTTTTAGCAATGTTAAGTGCAAACAGCGTTTTACTTTTTTTATAAAGCATTGTTTCAGGGCTGTTTATATACTTGCCGCCACCGCGGTTTTCATCAATTTTACGCCCACTGAATGCAATTACATTGCCGCGAATGTCAAAAATGGGTATCATTGCACGGTGCTTGAAAAATTCGTACACGTCGCCCCTCTCACTATTGCGCAAAAAGCCTGCGTCTAAAAGCTCTTTTTGCGAGTAGCCAAGCGCGTACATATGTGTGCTTAGTGCGCTCCACTCGTCAGGTGCATAGCCCAGCCCAAAGCGCCTTATAGTCGAGTCTGAAAGCCCTCTCTTTCGCCAGTACGCCCTAATATTCTTTGCATTTTCCGTGTTTGAATTCATGCAATTGTAGTAAAATTTCGCCGCTTCCTTATTTAGCGCAAGCAAGCGCATACGCGCCTTGCCTGCGGCATCGTCCTCGTCGGGCAGCGGCATACCGCACCGCTGTGCCAAAGTTTTAACTGCTTCAACATAATCAACGTTCGTTATGTTTTTTATAAACGTTATAACGTCGCCACCTGCGCCACAACCAAAGCAATAGTACGACTGTGTCTCGGGGTACACAGTGAAAGACGGCGTTTTTTCGTTGTGGAAAGGGCAAAGCCCCTTTGTTATACGCCCACGGCGGCTTAAAGCAACATAGCTTTGAATAACGTCTGTTATATCACTTCGCTGTATAAGTTGCTGTATGTAGTCTTGTGGTATCAAATAGTGTTAACACCTCTTTTGATTTTTAATAATTATAATTAATTGTAGGGGCAGCCCTTGCGGCTGTACGTGTGC
>CAYJHA010000048.1:0-9282 GCA_964369785.1 uncultured Bacteroides sp. | reverse complement strand
TCCCGGCAGTGCAACTCGCCAATTTTTGGGCACAAAAAGCGTTTCAAAAACACGCACGGCGTATGCGTCGCTCATGCCTGAAATATAGTCTGTCACTGCCCTGTCTGCACCCTCGCTATTTAAAATTCCGCAGTAAAATTGCGGCATTTTTTCCGGTTTTTTCATAAAATACTCATATAAATGAGTAATAAGCCCGTCCACTTTTTTCTCTTCTTTTTTTGCCACTTCATCAACATAAACCGTGCTGTACATAAATTTATGCAAGTGCTCATATGCCTTTTTAACATCAGCGCTCATTTTAATGTCTTTTCCGCTAGAGTTGTTTACAATATCGGCTATAAGGCTTGTTATACGGGCAGATTTTGTTTCACCAAGTACTTCTATAACTTCTTTGGGTATGTCGCTGTTTTTTAGCACTTTGGCGCTTATGGCGTCCTCAATATCGTGGTTCATGTATGCAATTCTATCGGCATAATGCACTAAAATTCCCTCGCCTGTTTTTGCCATATCGCCCTTAGTGGTGTGGCGCTCAATGCCGTTTAAAACTTCATAGCATAAATTAAGCCCTGCACCCTGTTTTTCAAGCTTTTCAACAACGCGCACACTCTGGTCGTAGTGGCGAAAGCCGTGTGGGTTAAGTGTATTTAAAGCACGCTCGCCTGCGTGGCCAAAAGGCGTGTGGCCTAAGTCGTGCCCTAGGGCTATTGCCTCTGTAAGGTCTTCATTAAGGCAAAGCGAGCGCGCCATTGTGCGTGCAATTTGGCTAACTTCAAGTGTATGTGTTAGGCGTGTGCGGTAGTGGTCGTCCTCGGGCGAGAGGAAAACCTGTGTTTTTTGCTTTAAGCGCCTAAACGCCTCGCAGTGAATAATCCTGTCTCTGTCTCGCTGGTAGCATGTTCTGAAATCGCACTCTTTCTCTTTTTTTGTGCGCCCTTGCGATAAATCGCTGAAAGACGCGCCCTCGCAAAGTAGCATGTGTTCTTGCCGCTGTATTCTCTCGCGTATATTTTCATTGCTAATATGGCTCACACTGCACCGCCTTTCAGGTGTTACTTTTTTTGCTGTAATTTTATTAAAAAAATTGTTCTATATAATATATACGATATAAAACGCAAAAAACCTTTAAAAATAACAAAATATTTTTAAAGGGGTTGTTTTTTTGTTGATATAGATTTGAGTGCAGGCGCAAATGCCGGAAAGCAATTATTTTAAACATGCCATGCTAAGTTTAATGTTATAACTAAATTTTGAGGGGGCGGTCAATTGACCGCCCCCTCAAAAACTATCTTCCCTTAAAACAAAACTACGCACAAATAACTAATGCCTAGCCGCTTACGCCATAGGCGCAATTATTCCTGCCGTGTGTTGCTCTATCGAATTTTCCCTCACCGCATTTACAAGCCATACACCGTCTTGCGAATATACAAGCTCCATTGTCAAATGCGGCGTTAAAGTTTCTTTTTGCGCTGCTGTGCTATCTTCAGGTGGCGCTTCGCCTTCGTCGCCCTCAGCGTTTTCTTCGCCGCCTGTTACAGTTCTTGGTGTGCTAGTATATTCCGTTGCAACATTAACACTTACAGTGTGCACATTTGCGGCATTAAAGCTTTGCTGTGCACGTGCCGCGTCCGCAGTTGTTTGCACAAATTCAAACACAACCGGCAGTAAGTCGCCGCTCACCTCAGACGTTAACGATGTTCGAAATTCTTCGGTACAATTTGTAAGAATTGCAGGGTCTTTTGCGTTTATTGCACTGAGGTATGAGGCAAAAAACGCGCTTATAGTTGCGTCTGCCTGTTCTTGCGTGGGCATACCGCCTGAAAATGAATACTCTGTAAAGCTAAGCTGTGTAACATCTTTTTCGGCATACTGCACTACGCTTGCTGCAGTTGCACCGCTTTGAGTTGTTATAACAATTTTTATGTTACTGCCAACAAGCACGCCCGGCACAGTAACAACACCGCCCACCGGCACAGCGTTTACTTGCACGTCGTTCACATAAATAATTCCACTGTCTTGCGCACAGCCTGCCACAGTTATATCGCTTATAGGCAACGCGCCGGAGAACACATAAGCAACATTGCTGTCAAAAAGGGCAATGTCTATCGCCTCGCCCTGTATGCTTTGCCCTACCAGAGTTTGGTCTGTTACCACCGCTGTATAAACGCCGGGAAAAATGCCTGTATACGTCATATTTTCGTTTGCATATGTGCCTATCATAGGTATGCTGTCCATTGTAAGAACGGCATTTTCGCTAATTACAGGCACGTTTAAATCAACAGGTTTCACCTGTATTTTGTATTCGTTATAGCCCAGAAAAACGCCATTTGACAAAAGCGATAATGACGAATATGTGTCACTGGTAAGTTCATTTTCGCCTGTTTTTATGTTAAAACTCGCAACAAGTGCCTCAACTTGCTGCTTTGTTTGGAACTGCCTGCTCAAAGCGCTAAGGCCGGCATCTGTAACTTCAATGCCTTCGCCCACAACAAGCGTTTGCAGCGTACCTACGTCTGAGGCAATAAGTGCCGTTTCAAGTTGTGTAAAAAACGCGCCCTGGCTGTAAGAGCTATAAAGCAAGTTGCTTGCAATGCTAGTGCCTGCCAACAGTATAAGTGCCGCAGACAATATGCACAATAAAATTACTATTGTTTTTGAAATCGCAGGTGTGCGCCCTTCACGCACACTAGCAAAGCTTTTTGTGCGCGAATTATTCTCACTGTGCATGTTTTGCCTTTTTTGCGGCGCTTTAGCACTAGTTGTCGGCTGCGAGGTTCGCACACCGCTAGCCTGCTTCGAACTTTGGCTAACCGATGCATTGTGTGAACCCCCACTTCTTTGAGCGCTATGAGCACCTTGAGAACTATGAGAACTATGAGAACTATGTGCACTGTATAGGCCGTTTGAACTTTGTGAATTTGCTGTTTGAACAGTATCTATATTATTTGCTGAGCTCGCAACATTCACACCGTTTCTATTGGCGCTATCGTTCATATTATAATCGTTTTTGTTGTCATAATTGCAAACAAAGCATTTTGTGCCGTTTTCCTTTGTTAAAAACGCACCGCAATTTTTGCATTGTAACATATTATTGCTCCATTCTGTGCACAGCACAAATAAATTTTATACAACCTTTGTAAATGTCTGTTCATCTAAACTAGCAGTAACACTGCCTAATATTTTAAACAAAATTTATTTTAGCACTTTCAATGTGTATAAATAAGTGTTTTTTGTCAAAACTACTTGTGTTCATCTTTTGCTAGTCTAAAAAGATTAGTAATAAAAGGAAAGGATACACAAAAAATGCTTAAAAATCAACTAAAAAAATTCTGGCAAAGCAAAGGTTTTTACGTTGCACTTACATTTGTAATAATAGGAAGTGTTATAGCAAGCTATTTAGCCGTGAACACAATGCTTACAGAGCTTAGCCCCGAGCAAGACTTAACACAGCCCCCAATTGCAGACCAGCCAATTATTGAAAGCGAGGACGTGACATGGAACGAGCCCATAGCCGACGTGGAAGTAAAAGAGGACGATGTGCCAATAGAGGCAAACACAAGCACCGAGGCACAAACACAGCCGACATCATCGCAAGCACAGCCCGAAGCGCTAACACAGCCATCTGCTGTGTCCAGTGCGCCTTCATCGCCTACACAGCCGCAAGAGGACTTATCGCAATCGCCAGAACCTGCAGATATGCAAGCCGTGCAAGGCAATTTGTACAACTTGCCGGTGCAGGGCAGTATATTGCAAACTTACAGCGGCGATGAACTTGTTTACAACGAAACAATGGGAGACTGGCGCACACACAACGGCATAGACATAGCCGCCGCAGTGGGCACTGAAGTTACAGCACCTGCAAACATGACTGTTAAAGCAGTTGAAATGCAAGGTGAATGGGGTGACGTTGTAGAACTTGAGGGCTCGGGTGTCGTTATAAAAATTTGCGGGCTTTCAGGCGTTAGCCTAAAAGCAGGCGACAGAGTAACGCAAGGCTCAAAACTTGGCAAAGTTGCCGAGTTCTCAGCAGAAATAGCGTTAAGCCCACACATACACGTTGAGGTAATGAAAGACGGCGTTTATGTTGACCCGAGTGAAATATTCACAACACTTTCGGCAGAGTAAGCTTAGGCAAATACTAATGGACAGATATGTAAAGTTATAGATGATACAAGGTACTACATTGCACTTGTGCAAAACGCAGTCACCCATCATCAAATTTACCACGGCGGCACGCATAAAATGCGTGCCCTACCAGTTTCTAATTTCTAATTAATAGCAACCGGCAACTAGCCATGGTACTCCGCACAATCACACTTTTTCCACTTTTTACCGCTGCCGCACGGACAAGGTTCGTTGCGGCCTATTTTTTCGTTCTTTTGCAAAACGTGCGGTTTTCTGTTCTTATCTTGCCCCGGCGTACCCTCACTTGTTATTTTCACTGTTTGTTTGCGCTCAACGCTCTCGGGCTTTCTAATTTCAAGCCCTAATAACATTTTTGTTGTGTCTTCGCGTATGTTTGCCACCATTTCGTCAAACATGTTGAAGCCCTCAATTCGGTATTCAACAACAGGGTTGTGCTGGCCGTAGCTGCGCAAGTAAATGCCGCGGCGCAGCTCGTCCATTGCGTCTATATGGTCCATCCATTTTGAGTCTACATTGCGCAGTAACACCATTCTTTCAGCGTCGCGCATTAATTTTTCGCCATAGCGCTCTTCTTTGCCTGCACACACTTTTTCAATGCGGTCTGTAAGTATCTTCGTAACGTCTTGCGGCTGTAAATCGTCCAATTCTTCGTTTGAATATTTAAAGTCGTCTTCTTTTGTAAGCCAGCCCAAATAATGTGCACGTAGCCCTGCAAAATCCCACATCTCAGCTATGTCGCCGCCCAAGAACATTGCGGCGTTGTCTTCCACGCTTTTGTACATCATTGTGCGAACGCTTTCTTTTATGTCGTCGCCCATTAAAACCGTGTTGCGCTGTGCGTAAATAATTTCGCGTTGGCTATTCATAACGTCATCAAACTGAAGCACGTTTTTACGAATTGAGAAATTTCGCGCTTCAAGTTTCTTTTGCGCATTCTCAATTTGCCCTGTTATTATTCTGTTTTCAATAGGCATATCCTCGTCAACGCCTAGTGTTGCCATAACGCTTTGCACACGCTCGCCGCCAAAAAGGCGCATTAAATCGTCTTCAAGGCTTATGAAAAACCTACTGGCTCCTGGGTCGCCTTGGCGGCCTGCACGCCCACGCAATTGGTTATCTATACGGCGAGACTCATGCCTCTCTGTACCTATAATAAAAAGGCCGCCTGCTTGTTTCACTTCGTCGGCCTCGGCGGCCGTTGCCTGCTTAAAGCTCTTTTCAAGCTCTTCATAGCGTTTGCGCACGTTTATAACATCTTCATTATCTGTGTGTGCGTGGCCCGTGCTCTCTGCAATTAAGTCTTCTTCAAAGCCCTCTGCGGCAAGTGCGTTTTTCGCCATATACTCACAGTTACCGCCAAGCACAATGTCAGTTCCGCGCCCTGCCATATTTGTGGCAATTGTAACAGCGCCCTTTTTGCCGGCTTGTGCAACAATTTTCGCCTCTTTGTCGTGGTTTTTGGCGTTTAAAACCTCATGTTTCACGCCGCGTTTTTTAAGCAAACTGCTTAAAAACTCACTCTTATCAATAGAAATTGTGCCCACCAAAACAGGCTGTCCTTTTTTATTACACTCTACAACTTGGTCAATAACGGCGCTGTATTTGCCGTTTACACTTCGGTAAACACTGTCGTTATAATCTTCACGTTTAACAGGCTTATTTGTTGGTATTTCAACAACATCAAGGCCGTAAATTTCTTGAAACTCCGCAGCTTCTGTCTGGGCTGTACCTGTCATGCCGGCAAGTTTTTCATACATGCGGAAAAAGTTTTGGAACGTTATGGACGCAAGTGTCTTGCTCTCACGCGCAACAGTTACATTCTCTTTCGCCTCAATAGCCTGGTGCAAACCGTCGTTATAGCGGCGCCCCATCATCATGCGGCCTGTAAATTCATCTACAATAACAACTTCGCCGTCACGCACAACGTAATCAACATCACGCTTCATAACACCGCGCGCTTTAATTGCTTGGTTTATGTGGTGCGACAGCGTCATATTATCAGCGTCTGCAAGGTTTTCTACGTTAAACGATTTTTCTGCTTTATCTATGCCTCGCTGTGTTAAAGTTGCTGTTTTCTTCTTCTCATCAACAATATAATCGCCGTCTACTTGGTCTTCCTTGTGCTCTTTGTCGTCGGCCTCTGTAACAATGCTCTTTTTCAATGTGCGTGCAAAATTATCGGCAAGTTTATAAAGCTCGCCGCTCTCTTCGCCGCGCCCGCTTATAATAAGCGGCGTTCTTGCTTCGTCTACAAGTATTGAGTCAACTTCGTCGACTATGGCGTAAAAATGCCCTCTTTGCACCATGTTCTCTTTGTAAACAACCATGTTGTCGCGCAGATAGTCAAAGCCGAACTCGTTATTTGTGCCGTATGTAACGTCGCAGGCATAGGCCTCACGCCGCTCTTCCGGCTTAATGCCATGCACTATAAGCCCAACGCTAAGGCCTAAAAAGCGATAAATTTTTCCCATCCACTCGCTGTCTCTTCGTGCAAGGTAATCGTTAACCGTAACAACGTGCACACCTTTGCCCGTAAGTGCGTTTAGGTAAACAGGCAGCGTTGCAACAAGCGTTTTACCCTCACCTGTTCTCATCTCGGCAATTTGGCGGCGGTGCAAAACAATGCCACCTATAATTTGCACGGGGAAGTGCTTCATTTCTAAAACACGCCATGCTGCCTCACGGCATGTGGCAAACGCGTCGGGTAAAATGTCGTCGGTTGTCTCGCCGTTTTCAAGGCGCTTTATTAGCAAAGCTGTTTGCTCTTTTAATTCAATATCAGACATTTCGGCGTATTTTGCCTCAAGTGCCAAAACACTGTCTGCAATTGGCTTTATTTTTTTAAGTTCTTTATCGGAATGTGTCCCGAATAATTTTTCCAATAGTGACATAAATTTTCTCCTTAGTTATCTGCTGCTCTTCTGCTCATCTTTCGCTTGTATAGCAATAATTATATTTTCAAGCAAATTCAAATTTTAGTTGCATTATATTATAATACTACTAAATTGAATTTAAATCAATTAAATAATTGTTAATTATTTAGAATTAAGTGTTAATTATTAGAATTAAGCTATTTCGGTTTCCAAAAAACTTATTCAAGTTTAACATAGACACAATGAAAAAAATAACACTATTTATCGGATAAAGACAGTACAATATAAAAAATAACTTCACTTAACAAAAATTGACAAAGTGTTAATTCTAATATATAATGTAAGTAAGTATATAAAAGATATATTATTGCATTTATTTTTCGCCAACATTTTAAAACGTTTAACTTGAATTTGAAAGAGAGTGATAACATTGAATAAGACCTCAAAAAAGCAAGCAAAACATTTAAGTTTATCAAAAAAACTAATGATTCTTATAGCAGTTATAGTTTTTTTGGTTATTTCTATTCTAATAACCGTTTCATACTTTGAATCACAAAGTTCTATGTTTGCTATGGTGGAAGACCAAGCTGTGGACGGCATGAATTTGCTTGAATACCACTTGCGCGGTGTTGACAATTTATCAGAGCAAGACCACACACAGTTGCTTGATGATTTAAAAGCCGCAACGGGTTATGAATTCACTATTTTTGATGGCAATGTTCGAGCTTTTACAACAATTAAAGACAATGGCGAGCGTGTTGTGGGCACACCACTTAATGACGAAATAACAAACATTGTTATAAACGGCGGTGAAAGTTATGTGGGCAAGGCCGACATTTTAGGTGTTACACATATTACTGCTTATTTGCCACACAAAAATTCAAGCGGTGAAGTTGTTGGCGTATTGTTTTCAGGTGTTCCCTCTGAAGTAATACTTCCGCAGCTTATGCGAACTTCTATAATAAATGTTTCAATATCTCTAATTATATTGGTTGTATCGCTCTTTTTCGCAAACGCATACATAAAAAGAAATATAACAAAGCGCCTTTCTAAAGTGGTAGCCGCAGCAGACTCTATTGCAAACGGCGTTTTCACTTTTAAAATTGAGCAAACTGCAAACGACGAAATAGGCACGCTTACAAATTCGTTTATAAAAATGCAAAGTGGGCTTAAAGGCATAAAAGAAGACTTGTACCAAGGTTTTACAAGCCTTGCCGCCGGCAACTGGGCATTGCAAATTGACAACCCCGAGGCCTACGTAGGTGAGTGGCAGGAAATTGGCGTTGCAATTGGCAAAATGCTCCATTCTATGAATACCGCACTGCGCCAAGTTTCTGATTCTTCTAAGCAAATTCTTGAGGGCGCAAACCAGGTGTCTCAAGGTGCTCAAGTTCTGGCAGAGGGCTCAATAGAGCAAAGCAGTGGCATTGAGAAGCTTTCAAAATCAATACACGATATATCTGAAAATGTAAACTTAAACTTTACAAATGCAGAAAAAGCAAACAATTTAGCTGTTAGCTCGGGACATGTTACACAAGTTACAATGGACGAAATGACACAGCTTAAAGCCGCAATGGACGAAATTTACAAAACGTTTGAAAATATATCGAAAATTATTGCTACTATTGATGATATTGCATTCCAAACAAACATATTGGCGCTTAATGCGGCAGTTGAGGCCGCACGTGCAGGCTCTGCCGGAAGTGGCTTTGCGGTTGTTGCAGACGAAGTGCGTAATTTGGCACAGCGCAGTGCAACGGCGGCGCAAGACACAACAGAGCTTATTGGCAGAAGCGTAGAAACAGTTAACTCCGGCGTTTCAATTATGAAAAAGACAAACACGTCGTTTGAGCAACTGGCCGAAAAAGTTAATGAAATGGTTGTTGTTATTGACGAAATTTCAAAAGCTTGCCACGAGCAAACGCAAAGCCTTGGCAACACAACAGGCGAAATTGAACAAATTTCAGCTGTTGTGCACACAAACTCTGCAACAAGCGAAGAGAGCGCCGCCGCAAGCGAAGAGCTTTCAGGGCAAGCAGGTCTTCTTGACACGCTTATGTCTGAGTTTAAAATACGCTAAACAGTAGGTGTGTAAATTTGCAGCGTGAAAGGCTGCGTTTTCTGCGGAAAACGCCTTAGGGCGCCGCCCTAAGAACCCGAAATTTTTTGAAAAAAATTTAGTAAAACTTTTGATATTTGTTATAATGACGAAACGCTATACTTTTTTTGATACATTAAAGCCACAAGCTTGTTTAAGCTTGTGGCT
>CAYJHA010000047.1:0-15390 GCA_964369785.1 uncultured Bacteroides sp. | reverse complement strand
GCATACCCGGCTTAACAAGTGGTGTAACAATTTGCCAAAGCACTTGCAATCTGCCAGCACCGTCAATTTTGGCGGCTTCTTCTATTGATACTGGAACAGCCTCGAAAAAGCTACTCATAAGCATTACAGTAAAAGGTAGCTGTGCTGCTGTAAGAGCTAAAATAAGCCCTGTATGAGAGTTAATAAGGCCTACATTTCCCAGCAAATCATAAAGTGAAATCATACGGCTTATAACAGGGAACATTTGTGAGGATAAAAGTAAAGCAATTAAGTATTTGTTGCGCACAAATTTAAAGCGCGATAGAACATAGCCCGAAAGTATTGCAAAAAAAGTTGTAATTATCGCAGTTATACCGGCAACAAATATATTGTTTTTGTAATAAGTGAAAAATTCGTTGTTTTCTGTAAAAAGCCTATAATATCCGTCTATGCTAAAAACTTCGGGGAAAAAAGTAGGAGGGTATCTGTAAGCTTCCATATTTGTTTTTATTGATGTTAAAAACACCCACAAAATAGGGAACAATAAAAAAATAAGAATTATTGCAAGCACTAAATATTTTGTTGTACTTGCCAAATAGTTTTTTTTCATATGTAAATGCTCCAATCAGCTAATTGTATTATAGTTAAATTTTGTTCAAATATATGATATTATAAATTCTCTAATAGGCAATTTTAATCTTCGCCTATAGCCATGAATTTATTGTAGAAAAATATTACAATTATCATAAGCAACATCCACACAGTGGTTACTGCCGCACCCGAGCCTAAATCGTTAGACACAAACGCTTCTCTGTAACTTAAAACAGCTAGCGTGGTTGTAGAGTTATTGGGGCCGCCACCGGTTAAGTTCCAAATTAAGGGGAATTGCTTGAAGTTTTCAATTATAGACATGGAAACAACTATTTTAATAACGCTTTTCATGCTTGGTATAACAATTGAAAAGAATGTGCGAGATTTACTTGCGCCGTCAACAGTGGCGGCCTCTAAAATTTCACCGGGCACATTTTGCAAGCCTGCTAATAGCAAAAGTGCCGTAAGTGGTATTTGCTTCCATAAAACAGCGATAATAACGCCTATCAGAGCTGTGTCGGGGTCGTTCAAAATTGCAAAATCTGCAACACCGAACCAACTTGCTATATATTTTAACAAACCATATTGTGGCTGATAAATCCACCGCCAAATTAAAGCAGATATAACAGTGGGTACAACCCAGGGTATCATCATTATGCTGCGCAAAAAACGCGAGCCTTTAATTTTAGCATTAAGCAGTGTTGCAAGGCTCATGCCTATTGTAAACTGCAAAACAACAACACATATCATAAATGTAAATGTTGTTATAATAGCAGGCACAAGCTTTGCGTTTGCAAATAGGTTTATATAATTTTCAAAATTATTCCAAGTTCCGGGCTCACCGGAAATAACATTTCTTATCTCGTAACTTGTAAAACTTTTAATTATAGAGTCGATAACAGGCACAAGGATAAACAAAAATGTAAGTAACATTGTAGGGGAAACAAGCGCCCAAGAGAAAAGGCTGTCGCCATATTTCCTGCCCAAAGAGGCAGCTCTTAAATTCTTCATAAACTTCTCCGTTCATAAGTGAAAAAGTGCAACCATATAGTATTTTATAATGCTGTATGGTTGCACTTCGCTTATTATTTATGATATAGCAAGCTTAAATTATAATGCCCATGCAGTGGGTGGTTTTTGGCGGTAAATATTTTGCCAAACCTTTTCAATTATAAGCTAAGTTGTTATAGTATGCCTTAGTATTGCGCAATATTATTCCACAATACCTTCAGCCGCTGCTTTGAATGTAGCATATGCATCATCGAAAGATTGGTCGCCAACAGTAACAGCTTGCGCTAAAGTTGTAAGCTCTATGTTCAAGTCTGCAAGTGCAGGAATTACAGGAACTGCTTTTGCGCTGTCAAGTGCATTTGAAGCGCCTGATAGAATACTGCTGTTTTTAATAGCTTCCATTTCAAGCATATCGTTTTTAGCAGGATATGCAAGGTTGGTTTCTGAAATGAAGCTTGATAATGTTTCTTCTGTAACAAGTTCTTCAACTAAAAGCTTTACAGCCTCTTTTTGTAAATCGCCATTATCGGTAAAGAATAAAGTGTGTGCAGAAACAACGCTGTCGCCATTGCCGCTGCCGCCTGCAAGAGGTGCAGCTGTTGCAGTAAAGGCTGCTGCGTCAGGGTTAATTGAGCTTATGCCCGAGAAGCCCCATGCTTGATCGTAATACATGCCTAATTGGCCAAGTGCAAACAGATTGCGCAAATCTTTCAAAAGCGCATTTTGTGGGTTGTAGCCCAATTCATCAAGTTGTGCAAGCATTTCAAAAGCATCTCTAAAGCCGTCGTTGTCTGTGCTAAGCTCTCCGTCAGCAGTTAAAATTTCACCGCCAAAATTGTAAACCATTGCTGTTAAAGATGTGCCCGACACAGAAACGGCACCTGTTGTTTGGCCAAATGGATATATTTTATTGCCATCTGCTGTTTCAATTGCTGAAATAGCTTCAGCTGCTACAAGCATTTCTTCGTAAGTTGTAGGTGGTGCTTCGGGGTCAAGGCCGGCCTGTGTGAAAATGTCTTTGTTGTAGAAAAGAACAAATGGTGTCATGTACATTGGTGTACCATAAATCTCGCCATTCATAGTTGTTGCTTCAAGTACACCCGGTAAAAAGTCACTAGCGAATTCTTCGCCCATAACCTGTGCAACAGGCACTGTAAGGCCTGAGTCTGCAAGGGTAGAAGTCCAGCCGGCTTCACCAACCATTAGGTCAACTTTATCGCCGCCGCCGGCCATGTTAATAACAGTGTTCATAATTTCACCGTAAGGTGCAGTTATATATTCTATGGTGATATTAGGATATTTTGTTTCAAAGTCTGCTTTGAACTGTTCCCAGAAAGGAGCTGAGGCAGCCTCTAAAACCATGTGGTTAGCAAATTTGATAGTGATTTCCTCGGTTAAAACAGCAGAATTCTCTTCGCCTTCTGCGGGTGCGTCGGTCTCAGCTGTTGCTGTGCTTTCAGCCGGTGCTTCCTCTGCCGGTGCTGTACTACATGCAGCTAAAGTAAGAATCATAGATAAAGCTAGTAGTAATGATAGTAGTTTTTTCATAATTTTCCTCCAATATTAATGTGTAGGGTAACGTACACTTATTTGAGGTAACGTTACCATGTGTAAGATGTTAGCATATAAAATAGTACAAGTCAACAATAATTTATAAAAAAACATTTGAAGTCATTAAAGTTTGTGTAAGTTGTAACAAAAACTTAAATTTATTTGTACAAAAAAGCCTACAAGTAATAATCAAATAATTATTACTTGTAGGCTTTTAATCTTAAATTAAAAATTCTAAAGTGTAAAAAATGAATTAAGAAACGTTTAGCAGTTGGCATCAAAAACCAAGGTTTCTTTAGTTTCTATCCATTTGTTTTCGTATGTGCGGTTATGAACAATATGGCGCATCATTGCTTCGCCGCTCATATAACCTATTTCTGATGGGTTATCGCAAATAGCATAATCGACAATATCGTCGCGTATAAGTTTGTGCAAGGTTGTTTTGCTGCCAAATGCAATAGTGGTTTTGTTTAAACTATATTTTCTGCCAATTTTATAAAGTAAGGTTAAAGCATTAAAAGAGCTAAGGTAAATTACATTTGCATCTGGGCTGTTTTTTAGTAAGTTAGCAAGAGTGTTTTCGTCAAAAGGTGAGTTATCTTCAATGATGATTTGCTTTGATATTTCAATAGTTTTGTTTTTATCTTTAATATAAGATAAAAAACCATTTAATTTTTCACCTCTGGAGCTCATTTCTAGAGGGTCTGATATTAAAACCATTTTAATATCATCTTTTACGATTTTACAAAGTACACTTGACGCAAGCTGTCCTGCATTGAAATGGTTATGTCCAACAAAACATATTTTGCTTTCAATGTTCGATAAATCAACAGCAGAAGTTACAATTGGTATATTACTAAAATATTTGTTTATTTTTTCAGCTACTTTATTATTGTTTAGTGGTTTAATTATTAATCCGGAATAATCTTTTTTAGAAACTTCTTCTAAAATATCGAAAATTTCTTTTAAGCTGTTGTATTTTAAGAAATAGTAAATGAAGCTTACGTTTAAATCTTCCCATTTTTTGTTTGATTTTTTTAAACCTTCATAAATTTCTAGTGAGAAAATTGAGGCGTCAGGGTCACCGCAAACAACTGCAATTTTTGTTTCTTTCTTTTGCATAACCATAGCTTTTCCTATGTAATTTTGCTTATAATTGTGTTGTGTGCAAATTTCCTCAAGTTTTTTTCTTGTTTCATGTTTAACATAACCACGGTTGTGCAGGTATCTGTCAACTGTGGCTATTGATACATTTGCAAGTGTTGCAATTTTTTTAATAGTTAATTTTTCCATTGTACGTTCTCCAGTATAGAATCTGAGTTGTGTAGTAAGGTTACATTAGCACATATTGTGATTAATGTCAATTTAATGTAAAAATGAATGGTGAAAATACTATGTTATAACTATAGCAATATAACTTGACATCACCCATTACACCGAGTTGTTTTTCCATGATATCGATGATTACGGTACCTACTTTGGCACCGTCTACCATACTGTGTATACGTCCGAACGTGGCTTTTGAGGGTGCGCTTTGCACATCGAATTTTTCTTTGAGCATTTTTTCTTGGCTTGTGGCGTATATGCTTATATTCCCTAGCGTGTCCATTCCGCTTAGTACTGCGCACATGATGATTATCAGTATATCTGTCAATTTATGTTTTACGTATCCTTGATGTCTTGGGTCTTCGATTATGCTGAAGCTTGCTCTGATTTCGTCCATGTTTTCTGTGCCCTGTTTTAGTATAGCATATTTTTGGGGGGTTGGGGATTTTTATGAGACGGGCGTGGTATTAAAGTGACGTTAACTTGAAAATTTATTAATAAGTTTGGTAAAATAGTTGTGTACTAAAATTGGTGTTAATATAGTTTTTTGATGATAAAACGCAAGAAAATTAAATACGGGGGTGTAGCTAACCCCTTGGAATAGGGCGAGCTCGCGGTAAAACGACCCCGAGGCGAAATTGCTTTAAAATTAAACTGCAACACAAAAAATCACGACAAAACGTAATAAAATCAAATACGGAGGAGTGTAGCTCACCCCTTGAGATAGGGCGAGTTCACAGTAAGACAATCCCAAAGTAAATATTGGCTCTTTGTCAATAGTTGGGGTAAACTCGAAAAAAGAAGAATTGCAACCGGTGGCATCAAGCCGCCGGTTGTTTTTTAATATGATTTTGGTTGGGAAAATTTTGCATTAAATTACATTTCAGTAGATAATAAAAATTAATGTCACCACACAAAACCTTTTCTACAAGTTTTAGTAAACTTTATCAATAACTATTATATTGTTTTTTTTTAGACTAAATATTTATGCATGTTACATTTAATATCACATATAAATCATTAAATGATAAAAAATTTTAACTTTACAAAATAAACCATTTTTTTGTAAAATTTGTAAAAAAAATGTTGCTTAGTGTATTGTTAATGTGTTATAATGTTATACATGTAGTATTTTGTAAAAATAAAAAAGTACGCTAATGAATTATATTAATTATTCAGCAATAAAAACATTGCTTTGCAATTTTTTTGCGTGGCTAGTTTAGGAGGGTTTATTTGCAATATTATAACTATGTTGCTCGCAATACTGATGGTGGCATTGTAAAAGGCATTTTAGAAGCTGCAAGTTTAAGTGAATTTTACAAAAATATTGACGACCGTGGCCTTACTTGTATTGAGTACGAAGAATCTCAAAACAGGCAACGCACAGACGTGAAAACTATTGCTAAGCTTAACAGCAAAGAGCTTATTTTGTTTTGCAAAAAAATGGGCACTATGATTGGCGCCGGTATGAGCATTACAAACAGCTTAGATATTATGATAGACTCATCTACTAACACACGCTATTCTGAGATTTACCGCAATATTTATGAGGCTGTTCGCGGCGGCACGTCGCTTTCACAAGCTATGACAGAGCAGGGAAACAGCTTCCCTTCACTTTTGTGCTATATGGTAGAGAGTGGTGAAGAAAGCGGAAACATTGAGAGCGTGTTCCTTAGAATGTCGGATTATTATGACAAACAATTGAAAACATCAAGAAAGATAAAAAGCGCTTCTGCATACCCGAAACTTTTAGGAATAGTGTCGGTGTTTGTAATAATAGCGCTTTTTGGCTTTGTTTTGCCTGATTTGTTTACGATGTTTGACGGAATGGAAATACCGCCGTTAACACAATTTATGATAACATTTTCAGATTTTGTAACTAATTTTTGGGTAGTTATTGTATTTGTACTTATAATTGGGTATGTGCTTTTATTGTCTGTTTTGAAAATCAAAACGGTTAAGCGCATTATTGATGAATTTAAAGTTAAAATTCCAGGAATAGGCAAGCTTTTAAATATGATTTATTCAGGGCGTTTCAGCTCAACTCTATCAATGTTATATGCGGCGGGGTTGCCTCTTTTGGAAACGCTTCGCCTATCGTCTAATGTTATTGAGAATTTGTATCTTCAAGAAAAGCTGGAGTCAGCTGCAGAGGCTGTCGGTTCAGGCACAGCGCTCTCGCAAGCTATAAGCGAGCTTGAAGTATTCGATAAAATGTTGCCGAATATGATTGCAATAGGTGAGGAAACAGGAGACCTTGACGGGCTACTGGAAACTACCGCAGATTATTTTGAGGGCGAGAGTGATACTGCAATTGAGTCGCTACTTGCAATATTGGGCCCAGCACTACTTATTGTTTTAGCCATAATTGTTGCACTCATTTTAATTTCGGTTATGGTGCCTATATATAACGGCTACGGCACTATTGCAGCTTAAATACATAATTTGGGAATACGGCTTGTGGGCGTCACATCCCACAGCCTAAAAAATATATATAATAAGGTAGGGGTTAATTGTGATTTGTATAGACTTTTCGGGTGATTACATTGATGTTGTAGTTTCCTCCGGAACAAAAAAGAAATTGACTGTTGAGACCGGCTTGACACTGAAAGCACCCCCGGAGGTTTTTACCGCAGGAGGAGATGTTGACTTTGGTGTGCTTGAAAATTGCTTGCGCCCCACGCTAGAGCAAATTGCTGAAAAAAAAGTTGTTATGACTTTTTCCTTCTTGCCAACAATTTACTCTGTGCTTAACTTGCATAAAGAGCGTAACCGCCAGCAACAAAGGGTAGCAGTTGAATCACAGGTTTTTGCCAATATTTCGCCAGATGAATACTATGTGGACTATTTTGTGGCGCAAGGCAAAGAAGCTGAGGCAGGAAAACAAACATTTGTTACATATGCTATGCCAAAAAAAGTAGTAAACGGCTGTTATGAAATGCTTGCGAAGCTTGACAAAACACCGGTAGCGCTTGTGCCATCACAATTTGCGGCACAAAGCTTTGTTGAAACTTTTTTTGCAGACAAAACCGTTGCGCTTGCAAAACTTGGCAGTAAAAATATTACGCTGCATCTTATGAACCCGCCCGATAATATGATAACTAGGGATATTGTTATTGAGTCTGCGGCGGCAACGTTGGATGTTCTTGCGAATATTAACGCAAGTAGCGAACCTCAAACTGTTTTTGTGCAAAATATCGAGAAACTAATTTCTTACCAAAACATAAAATTTCCGGGCAAAACAATCGAGAAAATTTTGGTTTATGGGCACTCTGCAAATGATGAACTTGTGAATTTTGTAAATACTTCGCTTGGGCTTACAAGTGAATTGTTGCCTAAATTGGACGGCGAGCTCTCAAATGCTGCGTCTGTGTATACAATGGGTGCGGCTTTGTCATCCGGTGTGCAACAAATTAACTTCTTTAACAAGAATAAAAGCACTAAATCAGAGCAAAAAACAGCAACAAGAAAAGCAAATGTGCCTTTAGTTGTTGCATGCGCTATTGTTATAGTGAATATAGTTGTTTCGCTTATTCTTACAATGTTCAACATGCAAGCTCAAGCCCTTGTAAGTGCAAGGCAAGAAGAACTTAGCTCTCCCGAGACGTTGGCTCTTATTGAAGAGTACGGAAGTTTGCGAAGAGATTTTGTATCACTTTATAAAAGTGAGCAGGCATTAATGTCTCTTGAAGCACAAATAGAGAGCATTGGTGAGTTTAACAGAAACACATTAAATCAAATTGTTCTAGCATCACCGGAGGGCGTGGAAGTTGCATCTGCATCTTTCTCTAGCAATACATACAACTTAATATGCACAGGTACAACAGAACAGCAAGCCTCTGACTATGTGGCGATTTTGACTAACATGGATATGTTTGATTATGTTGGCTATTTTGGTTACAGTGAAACAGGCACAGAGGTTTCCTTTACCGTAGTATGCGAACTAAAGCAATAAAACACACATAACTATAATAAAACAATCGGAGAGGAAAATGTAAAATGAGCAAGAGAGATCAGTCTATTTTAATATTTGCTGTGACAGTTTTGATTTTGTTTGTGCTAAACTACTTTGTTAGTGTGCCAAGCGTTTTAAACTACAATGAAAACATGGCAGAAGTGGCAGTTTTGGACGAAGAACTGGCAAAGCTTGAGTTGAATATCCAGCAAGGTGCAGAGCTAGAGGCCGCTATTTTGCAAGTTGAAAATAATATTACTTCCGTAGGGCTTGACCAATATTATTATGAAAATTACAGTGTACACAACTATTATGTTGACACAGCGCAAAATTTCGGCATTCAGGTAACTTCGCTTTCACTTAGCCAGGCAAGCACTGTTGAAAGCGAAATTAGCGACACAGCAACGCAAGCAATAGCAGAGCACCCGCTAGTGGCGGAGCAAATGGCGTACGAAGAAATTTCACAAGTACAAAACCGTTATGAAATAGTAACACAAACAACAAGTTTAAGTGTTGTAGGCACTATAAACGACATACTTGATTATGTTGACCACCTTGCAAAAGATGACATTTATGTAGTTATACCCTCGATGACACTTACTGATTTTGTGAACAATTTTGAGCCGGTTACAATGTCGCTTCAATTCACACAGTATTTTTATCAAGAGGCTGAGGCTGACTCAGCAGGAACTGAAATAGCACTTTATTGACGATTTGCTGTCGATATAAGATTTTGAGAAAGGCTGGGGAGAACCAACATGGCAGTAAAAAAACGTTTGGGAGACATGCTTGTAGAAAGTGGCCTTATAACAGGCGACCAACTACAAAGTGCACTTGAGCATCAAAAAAATTCAGGCGGCAAAAAACTTGGAGACATACTTGTAGATAGCGAGGTTGTCTCGGAGGATGCTGTTTTAAAAGTACTGAAAAACGCACTGCATATTGAGTACGTTTCACTTGCAGACACACTTATACCACAAAGCACAATAGCCGCACTCCAAAGGGATATTGCGGTGCAATATAATATTATACCATACCGCCTTACAGGCAATGAACTTGTGCTTGCAACGTCAGACCCACTTGACTATGACGTGTTAAGCATAGCAAGTACAGCAACAGGCAAAATTATAACGCCGTGCCTTGCAACTAAAAGCGACATAGCAGCAAGCATTGTGCGCCACTACGAACGCAACAGAATAGGCACATCGGCTGACACACTAAATTATACAAGCAGCGTTGTAGACGAGGCTGAAAGGCTTGAGTTAAGCGAACTTGAAGCAGTAGAAAACCGCCTTGGCAACGCGCCTGTTGTGCAGTTTGTTAATAACTTAGTAATTCAAGCGCATAACAGCAACACAAGCGATATACATATAGAACCAACAGCAGATGACGTGAGAATACGCTTTCGTGTAGACGGCATTTTGTCTGAAATAGTGCGTATGCACTCTCGTACATTGCCGGGCATTGTTACGCGTATAAAAATAATGTCAGACATGGACATTGCTGAAAAGCGCATACCGCTTGACGGACGTTTCTCTATGACTGTAAACGGCCGCGAAATTTCAGCGCGTGTTGCAAGTATGCCTACTGTTTTCGGCGAGAAAATAGTTATTCGTCTACTTGCAGATAGCACTTTGGGCATACAGCGCCTTGAAGAGCTTGGCTTTACAGACGAAGATGCTAGGGTGCTTAGAAAGGCAATTTCACTGCCAAACGGCCTTGTGCTTATGACAGGCCCGACAGGTAGCGGCAAAACAACAACGCTTTATTCACTTCTTGCAGAGCTTTCACATGTTAGCACGAACGTGCTTACAATTGAAGACCCTGTTGAGAAATATGTTGACGGAATAAACCAAACACAGGTTAACAACAAATCGGGGCTTACGTTTGCAAACGGCCTAAGGGCCATTTTACGTCAAGACCCGGATAAGCTTATGATAGGCGAAATTCGCGACACGGAAACGGCCGACATTGCCGCAAGGGCAGCTATTACAGGCCACCTTGTTTTGGCGTCTATGCACACAAACAGTGCGGCATCTGCGTTTTTGCGCATTGTAGATATGGGCGTTGAGCCGTACGTTGCGGCCTCTTCAATTGTGGCAACGGCCTCACAGCGCCTTGTTAGAAACCTTTGCCCACACTGCAAAGAAGAGTACACGCCAAGCGAAGTTGAGCTTGTATTTTTAAAGCGCTACAACGCAGGCGACATCGAAAAGCTTTACCGTAGCCCCGGCTGTGCCAGGTGCGACGGCCTTGGCCACTTAGGGCGCAGGGCAGTTTGTGAAATTATTGCAACAGATGCGACTATAAGAAACATGATAGTAACGCAGCGGAACACAGCTGATATTACAAATTATTTGAAAGAAGAGCGAAAACAAAAGTTCTTTATAGATGAAGCAATAGAGCTTGTTAAAGCAGGTGTTATATCAATAAAAGAAGCAATGGTACTTAGTGAGAATATAGATTAAACAATTAAAAAGGTGGTATAACATTGGACATAAACGAACTAATAAAAACCACACGGCAAGAGCGTGGAAGTGACTTGCACCTTATTGTGGGCGAGCCACCCACCGTTAGAATTGACGGCAAAGTAAAGCGCCTTGACATGGCGCCGCTTAGCCCGAAAGATTTAGAGCATTTTGCACAGCAACTTATGGCAGGCACAAAAATGCATTACTCTGCCGACACGACAGACTATGACTTTTGTTACGTAATGCCAAGCGGCACACGCCAGCGTGTTAACATGTTCAAGCAAAAAGGTGTGCGCGGCATTGTTCTTCGTATGCTTAACGACACGTTGCCGAATTTTGAAGCACTGGGCTTGCCGCAAATTTTCAAAAACATAGCAAGCCAGCCACGTGGCCTTGTGCTTGTAACAGGCCCCACAGGTAGCGGCAAAACAACAACGCTTGCCGCAATGGTAGACTATATTAACGAAAATAAAAACGACCATATACTTACAATAGAAGACCCTATTGAGTATTTACACACATCGAAAAACTGTATTGTGAACCAGCGCGAAGTTGGCGTTGATGTTGACAATTTTGCGTTTGCACTGAGAAGTGCACTGCGTGAAGACCCCGACGTTATTTTAGTAGGCGAAATGCGTGACCTTGAAACCATTTCCGCCGCAATTACAGCTGCTGAAACAGGACACCTTGTGTTCGGCACACTACACACGGTTGGCACGGCCAAGACAATTGACCGTTTAATAGACGTTTTCCCATCAGACCAACAACAGCAAATTCGCACACAACTTGCAACGGTGCTAAGGGCTGTTATCACACAACAGCTTTTGCCCAAAAAACAGAGCAACGGACGTTTACCGGCGTTTGAAATTATGACGGTGAACGATGCAATTGCAAACTTGATTCGCGAAAACAAAGCTTTCCAGATTAATGCAATTATCCAAAGCAACGCAAAAAGCGGTATGATTTTGCTCGACTCGTACCTAGCGGCGCTTGTTAAGCAGGGGGCTATTGACAGGGAGGTGGCACTGGACAGGGCGGCTGACAAACAGACGCTTGAAAAGCTACTTTTGTAACAGTAATTTGTTATAAGAATTTTCGCAAAAGAGACATGCAAAAACTAGAGCGGCGCATATTTATGCGTAACATTCAAAAATTTTACAGAGGAAAGGAAAAAACCTTATGCAAAAACTCATAGAAATGAAGAACAAAAAGGGTTTTACCCTAATTGAGATGTTGATAGTTATTTTAATTATCGTTATTCTCTTGGCAATTGCAGTGCCTGCGGTTGCGGCTTACAGAAGAGATGCACTTAGAACACAGGATGAGGGCGCGGTTGAAACTATTCGCACGGCTTTAGAATCGACACTTATTAGAGAAACTCCGGGAGACCTCGGGGTTAATGAAGGCACCTACACCACAATTTCCGGGGTGTTAAATTATAATACACTTCTTAGTGGTGACCCTGCAGATGCTAAAAACGATGCATTTTATAAGCTGTTAGCTGATTACCTCGGCCCAAATTTTCAAGGCAATTTTAGGTTTGGCTATAATAGCTCGAATGATGCAATAATGCTTGTAAGCTATTGGAGGTCGGATTCGGCAACAGGTGATGATTCGGTAATGTTTTTCCACAGAGGTATACCCGATTTTAAAGATCCAATCTACCTTTCTGAGGGCACAGGAGCCAACAGTAAAGCTTACAGACCTACCTAACAAATTCATAAAAACATTGTGTTTTAAGTAATTATTTTATAAGAGGTTATATAATATGCATAATTTAAATAATAAGATCAAAGGCATCACAAAAGCAAGAACAGGGTTCACCCTTATTGAGATGCTTATCGTAATTCTAATAATCGTAATTCTACTTTCAATAGCAGTCCCATCGGTTATTGCATACCGCGAAGATTCACAGTATACTGCAGATTTAGGTGCCGCAAAAACTGTTTATACGGCATTAGAAACGGCAATAACCAGTAATACCGTAGCACCGGGTGGCAGTAATATATATTTCTATAACATTGATAGTAACCCCGGGAACGATGTGGTTCGAACAGGTGACCCAATTGCACCCGGAAATCACCGTAATACCTTTTTATTTGACGATGCTTCGACGTTTTTAGATGGAGACCTGTTTACCGGTTGGTACATGTTTGAGTATGATATAAGAACAAACAGCATTAACTGGGTGTCATATCATGAAGGTGATGTTACTGATAACGGCGACCGATACGCCGCAAACAGTAAGGTAATGGTTTATGATGCTGTTACAGGAACGTCTGGCTATCTTGATGATTTAATAACACAATACTCCGGAGTATACACAGAAGATATTCACGGACATAAAAACTAGTAATCATAATAGAACATGATAAACAGTAAGAAAGGAAAGCATATATGCAAAAATTAATTGCACTTAAAAACAAAAAGGGTTTTACCCTAATTGAAATGCTTATAGTAATTTTAATTATAGTTATACTTTTGGCAATTGCAGTGCCTGCTGTTGCGGCGTACAGAAGAGACGCGCTTAGAACACAAGACGAGGGCGCAATTGAAACAATAAGAACAGCCATTGAGGCGGCGGTAATTCGCACAACGCCTGTGTACACTAATACTTATCAAAGTGTAGATTTCCATACGTCAGGAATTCTTGATTATGATGCATTGTTAAATTTGGCTGCTACTCATACCGATTCTGAAACAAGAGAGTTTTATGGTCTTTTAGCAGATTATCTAGGCCCAAATTTTCAAGGTAATTTTAAGTTTAGATATCAACTAGCTAATAATGGGGGTAGCACAAGTGTTTATGGAACCAGCGCACGATTGAATTATGTGTCTTACTGGAGAAGTGACTCATTAGCAACAGATTACGATTCCGTAATGCTTTACCACAACACCCTTTCAACATGGAGTCCATCTAGCACAGCAGCTCCCGGTACCGGAGGCTATTATTCATACATGGCAAATCAAATGTGTTATTTGCAGGAGCTGGTAGATGCTGGCTATAATAATATGTCGACTTTTGATACGTTAAATAATTACCTCGGTGCATAATTTGCTTAGGGTAATAATTAAAATTTGAAGATAATATAAAAGAAAGGCAATGAATATGCAAAAACTAATTCAATTAAAAAACAAAAAAGGTTTTACTTTAATTGAAATGTTAATAGTCATTTTGATTATCGTTATACTTTTGGCAATAGCAATTCCCTCAGTTGTTGCTTACAGAGAAAAATCGCAAGAAACAGCAGATTTAGGCGCAGCAAAAACCGTTTATACTGCATTAGAGGCTGCATTGGTGGATTTTGGTGAGTTACCCGGACTTGATGCACCACCTCACGTAGCTGACAGTTGGTATCAAACAGTTACAGGAACTAATATTATTTATTATCATAACATCGGAAATGGTACACGAGTTATATCAAGCGGTGTTACACCTAATGGTTATAAGTATGCAGGAATTGTAAATGCACAATTAGGCTCAGAATTTTATGGGTGCTATAAATTTGGGTATGATACAACTACTAGCAGTATTGCATGGGTGTCGTACCACCATGATGATAATACTATAAACACTACCCGATATACCGCTGCAGATTCTGATGTTATGGTTTATGATGTAGCCAATGGTATTTCAGGTTATGCAGATGAATTGGGTAGCTATACCCTTGCGAATGGCACAACTATTGATTATGATGAATTTCCATATACACATGATTAACACCTATATGTAATTTAATATTAACATAACTATTTAAAAACAATTAAAAAGAAAGGTAATGAATATGAATAAACTAATACAACTTAAAAACAAAAAAGGTTTTACACTAATTGAAATGTTAGTTGTAATACTAATTATAGTAATACTTATAGCAATTGCAATTCCCGCAGTAGCCGGCTACCGTGCAGATGCAAACGAAACAGCTGATAAAGGTGCAGCGGAGACAGCTTTCAATGCACTGGAAGCTGCTGCTACAAAATTTAACCCGGCAGAAAGCACAAACTGGGGTACAACCCCACTTCTAGGCATTTCAGCCAACGGTGAAGATGTGTATAGTGTAGGCTTATCTCTCACACGTACAGAACTTGCAGGAGTTACTTCAGGCGACTTTTTAAATGCAGTTGATGAATTTTTAGGTAGTAATTTTAACGGCACAATTAAGTTCAGAATTAATGCTTCAACAGGTAGTGTACTATGGGTAACATATGTAAGAGAAGGTGCTGAAGTTAATTCTGCTAACACTATGATTTACCATGCTGTTGACGGTGTAACAGGTTACGTTGACGAAGTTGACAATGCTTCGTATAATGTTGCACCATATCTTCAACACAGTTAATAATAAATAAGCAACTATAATACATTGTACGGGAGGGCGCTAGCGCCCTCCCACCCCACAAACTGAAACTACACAATTGTAGGGACAGGGCTTGCCCCTGTCCGCACCCACCGTACGGCGCAAACCACCCATTACACGTGCAACCGCAAGGGGTTGCCCCTAAATGCGG
>CAYJHA010000046.1:0-15748 GCA_964369785.1 uncultured Bacteroides sp. | reverse complement strand
TGGGCGGCTTATGGCCGCCCATATATTATATCCCATCACAAAATTTGCGGCTTTTTTGCTTTTGTGTTATAATCTTTTTAATAGCGTAAAATAAAACATAAAACAATTAACAACAACAAATTTCGGCAAGACAAGGAGATACCTTAATGAAACGCAAAAAAGTAAAAACAGCGGCGATAAATTCAGGAATAACCCTTTCAATAGGCATGATAGTTAAAGACGAAATACGCTCGATAGAGCGCTGCTTGAAAGCGCTTGATCCACTGCGCAAAGCAGTGAAATGCGAGCTTATAATAGCCGATACAGGCTCTACCGACGGCACAAGGGAAATATGCGAAAAGTACGCCGACACGCTTATTGATTTTGAGTGGATTAACGACTTTGCCGCTGCACGAAACGCAACGCTTGACATAAGCCGCGGTAGCTGGTATATGTTTGTAGACGCCGACGAATACCTTGATAAAGACATTGATGAACTTGTCGAGTTTGTAACACACCCCGACGCGCTTCGCCAATTTGACGCACATTTTGTTGTTGTGCGCAACTATAAATTATTAGACATGGAAAATTCCGCTTATAGCGATTTCCCCGCACTGCGCGTTTTGCGCATGTCCACAGGCAAAAGGTTCCAAGGCGCTATACATGAGGGCTTTGACGCAAAAGACCTTGTTAATTTTTGCAAGCTTGAAAAGACAATTTTTCACCACGACGGCTATGCTAACGACAGAGGAAAAGAGCAAATAAGCGCGAAGTCAGAGCGCAACATGGACCTTCTTCGCCAACTGTACAAAGAAAACCCCGAGGAATTAAGAATTATTTTGCAGTGCATAGAATCTTGCGGCCCAAACTTTGCCGACGAGAGAATGATGTACATATCTGAGGGCATGCGCCTTATAACCGAAAACGAAGAAAAACGTAATGCGCTTTTAGCTGTGGGCATTTACAAGCACGCTATTAAAAATGCATTTTTAAAAAACCTACCCGTATGGGAAAAATGGTATGAATTCGGCAAAGAGCATTTTAGCAATTCATTTTATTTTAAGCTAGAGGTAATGTACGCCGCCATATTATTTTTTATAGATAAAAAAGACTATGAGCAAGGCCTTGAAGCCGCAGAGCTTTACATGAATGGCTTTGAAGAATACGAAAATAGCACTAAAGACATTCTAGAGCTTATTCAGTCTCCGCTTGTAAGTGCAGACGAATTTGCAAAGCAAACAGTAAGCGTTTATATGGCATTTTGCTATTTAAAGCTTGAGCAAAAAGAAAAGGCACTTAAATTAATAGATAATTTCGAGAACAAATATTTTAACGACCAAAGTATAAAATACATGCTTATGGTTGCAGAGTTTATGCCCAGCGAAGCAAAAATACAAGACGCCGTAGCTATGATTATGGATGAATTTTACGCGTACAAAGGCGACGACAGCAACAAGAAGTTTATTATGGCAATTTGCAAAGTTGGCCTGCGCACTGCGTTTGATGATTTCGCGCGCAAAAAATTTGCCGCTTACTCACGCTGCTCGGGCGATGTTGGCTTATTTGCACGCGTGTGCATGGAAAACAGCAAGCAAAATATTGAGAGCATACTGGCAGATGTTAAAGATTTTTCAAGTGTGCCCACCCCAATGCTGTGCCACTGTATTGAACACTGCGTAAAACTGCCTGTGGCATTTTATGCCATGAGCCACAACAATTTGCTAGCAATTGCAAACGAGCTTGCCAAAAAGCAAAGTTTACTTGCCAATATTGCAAATTTTGCCGCTAGTGATGATTTCAGCACACCGCTTATTAAACAGAAGTTTTTATTCGATTTGCTGTCTGCACTTTTGGCAGGCCACACGTGGAATAAAGACAACAGCGAAGAAGCAAAAGAGCCACAAAACAGCAACGCCGTAAATTACATCGATATTAAGCAGGAAAAAGAAGTTCTGGGCGCCATAGAGCTTTATAAAAGCACAGCAAAAGGCTTTATTGAGAAAATGTACACGCAAGATGTAACAAAAAACGGCGACAATTACAAAGCACTGCCGCCGCGCCATGCTTTTGCCGTTATGTACACACGCGCTTGTGCGTCGCTTAATAGCGAAAGCGAACTTGAATTTGTGCGTAATTTGCGAAAAGCTGTTGAGACCGACAAAGCAATGCACAGCTTTATTGAGTTTGTAATAAGCAAGGCCGGCATTAACGCTGCTGCCGCAAAAAAAGCCGATGTTGCACCGGAAGTTAGCGCTGAAATGAGAGCGCTTGCAGTGAAAATTAAGCAAATATTAAGCACTTTTCCAAAAGACAGCCCGGCTATTGCACAGCTAATGCAAAGCGAGGCATACAAACAAGTTGCACATATTATTGATGATGTTTAACACATTTTAATTTTTTTAAAAAAAATTTGTAAATTTTCTAAAAAAATGTTGCAAAAACCGTGTAAATGCAGGGGTTATCGTGTTCGATAGCCCCTTTTTGTTCGCTATAACGCATCATTGTTCATGTAACCAAGATGTAACCTTTGCTGTGTTATAATAAGCGTACGATAATAAATATTAAAAAAAGGACAGGGATTTTAAAAATGAAAAGTTTACCCAAAAGTAAAAGAGTTATTGCCTTAGTTATTGCTTTAGCTTTGCTTTTAACAATGGCGGTAGTTTTTTTACCGGTAAGAATTGTATCAAACAACAGCAGTGTTGAAATAGCACCACAAGCTGTGCCTATGGCAGACACGCCTACTAGCGGCACACAAACTGTTGAAGAGCTTCAAAAAATACTTGATGACGCTAATGTAGCTTTAATTAGTGCACAAACAACATTAACGCAAGCAACCACCGCTTTACAAAACGCACAAAGCGAGCTTGGAACAGCTACTACTAACTTGAACGATGCAACTACTGCAAACGATAGCGCAGTATTAAATTTACAAGCGGCAGAAACAGCACTTGCAGCAGACACAGAAAACGCGACGCTTATAACAGCACGCGACGATGCACAAACAGCCGCAACAAACGCACAGCAAACACTAGACACAGCACAGCAAGCGTTTAACACAGCAAGTGATGAAGTAACAGCTGCACAAACAGCTTTTGACACAGCAACACAAGCTGTAACTGACGCAGAAAATAACGTTCAGCTAGCACAAACGGCGCTTAACAACGCTAACGCTGAAACATCAGGCACCACACCCGCAACTGCACCTGTTATTAACACATACGAAGTAGTATTACATGTACTTAACGACAAACTGCTTTCTTACGACAACGACAAGAGCACAAGCTCATATATTAGAGCTATAAACACAGAATTTGCAACAATTACACTAACTGACAGTGATTTGATTTTAGACAGCCAAGGAAACGTAACAGGCGCAACTTTAACGCCTGAAGCTTTGCAAAACGCAGGAACACCTGAGTCTGCTTTAGCTTTTAGCAATTTTATTGGCTTTGGCCCTACAAAAAATGCCACAGACGGCCAAATAATTACAACACCTTATTCTTTTGATATTACAAACGGCACAGAAGTTGATAGCGGAGTTTTAACATTCAACTTATACGCAAAATACAGCCCAATTACTAACTCCGGCACACAGAGCCTATTGTTTGGCGGCACTTATTACAACGCTTTAGCTTACAGCCAAAGTTCTTTGGCGGCGCTTGGTATGTTGCCTGTTCCCACACTTTACAACTCAGCGAATGACCCGTCATTGCAAAGCACAGACGCAGACGGCTTGTATGGCGAAAAAACAGCAACATGGGAAAACACAGACGATAACATAGGTAGCATTCAGTTTGATTTCACAATGACACCTACAACACAAGACACAGACATAATTATTGTTCTTGATAAATCAACAAGTATGCCTAGCGGCTACATTGGCAACGGCATTACAAACTGGCAAAGTGCACTGGAAGCCGTAGACAGCCTTGCTGAAGGCCTTTTCAAGGCAGACAACAGCGGCAACAACCGCGTTGCACTTGTTCAATTTTCGGGCAACACAATAAACAGCTTTAACTTCCAAAACAATTTGGCAGATTTTGAAAGCCTATTCGTACAAACAAATCCGTCGGGCGCACATGTTTTCAGAGACGAAGACGGCAACATTATTTTTGACCACGACCACTATAAAACAAGCGAAAACGAAAACCCATCTGCAGACGGAACAAACTACACAGTTGCACTACAGCAAGCACAAGTTTTTGCAGAGTCACGCGGGGCAACTAACCGTGAGCTTATTGTGCTATTTGTTTCAGACGGCGTGCCGGAAGCTATTTATGACTTTGTAAACCCAAGCAATTCTATTAGGGCATGGGTGCAAACTTACAACAATGAATTGCACCACGCTGTTTCAAGCATTGCAACTAAAGACCAACAACACCCTGTTGTTCAAAGCTACAACGGCCAAAGCGTATTAGCAAGTGGCTTTACCCCTACAATACACACAATTGGTATTAATGCGGCTAACGCGGCAAGCCTTGTTGCACTGTCGTCACAAACAGGCGGCACACACTACAACATTGGTTACAACAACTCGAACAATATAGACACACTTGCAAAAGTTGTTAACGACATTTTCATAGACAAAATGGCTTCAACAACAATGACAAACGCAATTATATCTGACATTGTGACAGACGAGTTTAAAATTGTTGCAAACGAGCAATACCCCGTAACATTACAGCGTGGAAACACAGTAACAGAGCTTACACCTGCACAAACAAGCACACTGCAACCGGGCGAGTATATTATAGAAACTATTGACTACAACGGCGAGCCCAGAGAGCAAATTACAGCTAACATTGATTACATTGGCGAAGAAATTTTAACATTCAAGTTCTATATAGAGGCAAGTGACGCAGGGCTAATAATTGGCAACTACCCAACAAACGAAGAGCACACACTTACCTATGAGCACGAGGGCACAGAAAAAACAAGAAACGATTTAGGCGAGCCTGAACTGCCTGTTGTAACTGAAATACCGGGCGTTCCACCTACAGACCCAGTTACACCACCAACAACAGACCCTGGCACAACTGACCCGGGCACGACAGACCCCGGCACAACTACACCGACAGACCCCGGAACTACACCGTTACCAACTACGCTTGACACACCTGCACCTATTATTCCCGAAACAGAGCTTTTCTCCGGCGTAGACGTACCTGAAATTCTTGTACCGCTAGCATCTGCTTTACAAGACAGCTCACTTCAAATTGGCGACACATCATTGCCGCTTGCAGCATTTGGCAGAAGCTGGGCACTATTAAACCTAATTTTAACTTTAACAACAGCGTTTATAAGTATTTCACTTGTTTTAGGCTATATGAAACGTAAAGACGAAGACCAAAGCCGCACAAACAGTGAAGACGAGCAAAGCGAAGACGTTAAACGCAAAGGCTTTACAAGGCTTGGCAGCATAGGCGTTGCAATTATAGCAATTGTTATATTTATATTAACAGAAGATATGACTTTACCTATGGCTATTGTTGACGAATGGACATTCTTAATGGCACTTATAGCACTTGTACAAGTTGGCGTGGCTTTAGTTTCTCGCAGAAAATACGTTAAAGAAGACAAGGCACAAGCATAATATTTAAATAAAACGGCGCTGTAACGAAATATTTCGTTACAGCGCCGTTTTTGAATTTAAATTAAAAAATGCTCTTTTAAGGCAAAAGATTGCGCTTTTTGCGGAAAACACCTCAAGGCTCTGCCCTAAGAACCCGAATTTTTTTGAAAAAATTTAGTAAAACTTTTAATATTCGTCATGATGACGAAACGCTATACCTTTTTTGACGCACTGCTCAGTGTGTTAATGTGACGCACCGATTTTTTGTTAATTATAGCTATATAAAATGCAAATAAATGTCTTAACGCGACAGCCCATTTTTAGTGTTTTTACCATCTGCCCAAACTTCTGGAATTGCTTTCAGGGTAGCCGTGTGCGTGGGCATATGGGTTTCTCATGTCAATGTCATAACGCATAATACAGTTCCACTGTGCACCTCGCTCATCTAAATGGCACAGCCCCCACCTTAGTCCTGCAAGTGGTGATGAATTTGTATCCTCACAGCGGTAAGCGCCGCCTGCTTGCGGTGTGCATGTCACTTGCGACATCACTTCAAAGTTAATGCCGTCTTTAGCGTATTGTATTGTCTCTTTTTCGGGGCCGTCTCTGTTAATAAGTGCGGCAATACCGCCGTTATACTTCCACAGTAGTGTCTCATGGCCGCTGTTTGTTACAGGGTTATACTCGCTTGGAATATACGGCCCTGTTATCTCGTCGGCAATAGCAACGCCCCAGCGTGTGTCTTTGCCAAAAGACGCCATTTCATCAAAGCTTTTGCCACAGCATTTGTAATACATGTAGAATTTGCCGTTGTAATGCAAAAGCATTGGGTCGTGGTTAACACCGTTAAACATGCCTTTGTTTATGTTTTCTGCTTCTTCGCCAAAAATTTCGCCGTCTTCTTGTGGGCTTATTAATGTTTCTTTAAGCTTTTCAAAGCCGCCCTCCGGTGATGAAGAAACCGCCATTCCAACGCTTTCCATTCTGCCGTTATAGCTTGCCATGGGGCACGCTTGATATACAAGGTAGTATTTGCCGCTGTATTCCATAACATCAGGTGTGCAAACAGTGCGCTCGTCATACTCGCCTTTTGTGCCACGCTTTACAACAGCGCCTATTTCCTCCCAGTGCACGCCGTCGGTGCTTTTTGCACACCAAATGTCGGCATGGTCCCACGGGAAAACTTTAGAGCCCATGTCTCTTTTTGAAGAGTGCCCAAAATGTGGGCCGAAAGATTTAGTGTAGTAAACGTAGTAGTAATCGCCCACTTTTATAATACTGCTGGGGTCTCTGCGGTAAACGCCCTCTTCGGGGCCAAGGCCGTATGCCGGGCTGTATGCAAAGCCGCAAAACCAGTCGTAGCCTTTGTCTTCGTGCTTTTGCGCCCTTAATGATGCACTGCTCATTTTCATGTTCACACACTCCTGCTTTTTAATTAGTGCTTAAATGTAATTTATTTTCACCAAACTTTAATGCGGTTTTTGCCTGCCTTTAAGCCCTCAAACGGCCCTGCTGTTGGGGTTTCTGCACGCTTGTTATTGCTGTAATCAGTGTCAAAATCAATGTTTTCGCCGTTATAATCATCAAAAAGCACATCTACAAGGCGTGGCTTGCCAAGTGTGTTTGTGCCGTAAATTTGTGTTTTAACGCCTAGCATTTCCTGTGTTATTTCAAGCTCCAAATATGTGCCGTCTTCTTCGGCTGTTATTTTCACATTCGGGTTGAAATTGCTTTGCTCACAGTAGTTTTGCTCTGCTTTAAAGTGCTGTGCGGCGTTATAATAAACATTGCCATCTATGTAAACGGGCTGTTCTACTTCGTCGTATTTTATTTTGTCGAACTGGCCGCCTGCAACAATTTTCTCGTGATATTCTTCATAGCTTGCGCAGTTGTTGTTATAGCCGTTTGTGCCGCAAAATTCTTTGTCGTTATCAAATTTAACGCCGCCTACATAAATGTTGTTATAAAGTCTGTCGTCACCGCCCTCAACAAAAGCGTAGCCTGCAACCTGTGTTGAGTGCGCTAAATGGTACGGCGTTGCCCTGTCAAGCACCTTCACTTTTTTCATGAGCCCACAGCACAAGTTGTTAATAAAAGCGCCGCCTTGGGCGTGGTTGTCGAAGTTGAATTTCGATGCAAAAATGTTGTTGTCTACAATATGTGGCCCGTGGGTTACCTCAATGCAGCAATCTCTGTCGTTGTTGTAAAGCAAATTGCGGCTAACACGTGTGCCCTGTGCTTGCCAGTCTAGCCATAAACCTAGCGTGTTATCGTGTAAATTGTTGTTATATATACGCACATCAATTGGCGCATGGAATTTTATTGCCGCAATTTCATAGCCAAAATATTCGTGCTTTGTGCCTATGTTATAAATGTGGTTGCCGTAAACTTCGCTATAAATGCAGCCCAAATGCCCCACAATTCCGTTTTGCCCACAATCATAAATTGTGTTGTTTCGCACAATGTGCGAGCCTATGTTTTCTTTTTTCCAACCTATTTCAAGCGCTTTAAACACTGCCTCAAGCTGTGTTTGGTAGCCGGGTTTGTGCTCAAAGCGTGTGCACTCCATGTCGCCTGTTGAGGCTTCTTTGCCTATGCTTATTGCACTGCATTTCGCGTCGTGCAAAATGTTGTTTTCAATTACCCAACCTTTTGCCCATTTTGGGCCCAGCATTGCCATTTGGTTTGCCGTTGGCGGCGCCCAGCCGCTAGCGGCATGCGCCATTTCAAAGCCTGAAACTGTTATGTAATTTACATGCAGTTTTTCGGGGTAAAAACAGCATTCTCGCACGTTAATTTCAACAAGCTCTTTGTTTGGCTCTGCCCCGTGGAAATTGGCATAAATTGTTGTTGTTTCGTCTTGCACCTGTGCAAAATATTGGTATTTGCTGTCTTCGGGGTGCGGCAAATACTCCATTCTAGCATTAAGCGGTGGTTTGTACTCTGTGCGAATTTGCGGTGCTTTCACTTCTTCAATGCTTTTTGCCTCGTAAAAAGATTTGCCGTTTAAGTACACATCGCCTGCGTGTACAGATTTATCTGTGGGGTACATGTACCAGTCGCCGCTCAAATATTCTTTATACGGGTTATAATCGCCAAAAATTTTGTTGTCAATAACGGCTTTCCACACTGTGCCCTCTACATTTTCCCAGCTCGCAACTGCTTCACTGCCCTTAATTACAACTTTTTCGCCCTGTGCCGCTTTGTAAACAATGCGGCTTTGCTCGTCGTTTCCGCCGTACAGTGGCTTTACCCATTCACGGTATGTGCCCTCGTGCACAATTACTGTGTCGCCATAAGTTGCGCTTTGTGCCGCTTTGTTAATTGTTAAAAATGGTGCGTCTTTTGTGCCCTCATTAAAATCGCTTCCTGCTTTTGAGACGTGATATTCTTTGTTCATTTTAATCTCCATTCTGTGCACATATTTAGCTCCTTGATTATACTTCTTCACTATTAACTATTACTTATTACTTCAAAAAATCCTAGTATAATTTTTAGTGAAGAGTGAATAGTGAATAAGTAAAAAATCCTCGTAGCAAGCTACAAGGATTTTTTGGTGCCGGTGGTCGGGGTCGAACCGACACGGTATCGCTACCACGGGATTTTGAGTCCCGCACGTCTGCCAATTCCATCACACCGGCTTATATAAGCTGAATTTCTCCAACTCTCATTATTATAGTATATTATTTATAAAACGTCAAGTTTTTTTTCAGAGGCTTTGCAGTAACATTTTTCAGAGACTTTGCAGTAAAACCGGTTTGAATTCAAAGAAAAGTGGCTAGCAACTTTATTTGTTAAAAACTAAATTTCACCGTTAAGTTTTCGCCGCTATCTAATAATATCAATTCAGCGCCACATCATTTCTAAAAAGCGATATTATGCTTTCTTTCAAATTCTTGTGCTCTTCTTTTTCAAGCAGTGGGTCGCTTTTATGCAAATTTTGCGCCTGTTTTTGTGCGGCATACAGCGCTTTTGTGTCTGCCGCTAGGTTTGCAATGCGCAGTGTGGGCAAGCCGTGCTGGCGGCTGCCGAAAAAGTCTCCGGGGCCCCTTGTGTCAAGGTCGTACTGTGCCACTTTGAAGCCGTCTGTCGTCTTGCATAAAAAGCTTAGGCGCTCGCGCACTTTTTCGCCGGTGTGGTCGCTTACAAGCACGCAGTGTGCCGCACCGCCACCCCTGCCCACGCGCCCACGCAATTGGTGCAAGGCAGACAGGCCGTACCTCTCGGCATTTTCAATAACTATAATATTTGCGCGTGGCACATCAACGCCCACCTCTATAACTGTTGTAGATACAAGCGCGTCAAGCTCGCCGTTTGCAAACTTCTCCATAACATTGTTTTTCTCATCGGGCTTCAATTTTCCGTGCATTATCCCCACGTTATAGCCTGCCAAAAGCGGGCTTGCCGTCTCTTCGTAATAAGTTGTCACGGCGCTCATGTCTTGCACGCCATCTTCAATAAGTGGGCAAATAATATACGCTGCGCCGCCGTTTTTAATTTGTTCGTTTATAAAGCCATATAAATCTGCACGTTTTTTCCCTGTTACTGCATATGTTTTAATAGGTGTTCTTCCCGGTGGCAGCTCGTCTATTATGCTAATGTCTAAATCGCCAAACATCAACAGCCCAAGCGTTCGCGGTATTGGTGTTGCGCTCATAACAAGTAGGTGAGGGTGCACAGCCTTTGCCGCCAGTTTTGCACGCTGGCGCACACCAAAACGGTGTTGCTCGTCTGTTATGGCAAGCCCTAGGTTTTTAAACGTAACACCGTCACTTATAACTGCGTGCGTGCCCACTACAACTTGCACTTCGCCGCTTTCAATTTTGCTTAAAACTTCTTTTCGCTGTTTGCCTTTAATGCTACCTGTTAAAAGTGCAATGTTTATGTTAAGCCCACAAAAAAGTTTTTCAAGCGTTACAGCGTGTTGTTTTGCCAAAATTTCAGTAGGTGCCATTAGTGCGCTTTGGTAGCCGTTTTGCGCCGCAACAAACATTGCGCCTGCCGCAACAAGCGTTTTACCGCTTCCCACGTCGCCCTGTAAAAGCCTATTCATAGGCGTAAGCTTGTTCATGTCGTTTAAAATTTCGTCAAGCGTGCGTTTTTGCGCATTTGTAGGCGCAAAAGGCAGCGCTTTTAAAAAAAGCGATATATCAGTGCTTTTAATTTTTGCGCTTGTAAGCAAACTTTGCTTGTTGCGGTTTTTCATTAAAAACAGCCCAAGTTGCAAGCACAAAAGCTCTTCAAATATCAGCCTGCGGCGCGCCGCTTCAACTTGCTGCAAACTTGTAGGGAAATGTATATAATGCACTGCCTGTGCTTTGCTTAAAAGCTTATATTCGTCTAACATATATTGCGGCAGCGGCTCTTCAATTTGCTCGCCTTTTTCATATAGCAGCGC
The DNA here is from genome assembly GCA_964369785.1 of uncultured Bacteroides sp. Taxonomy (GTDB): domain Bacteria; phylum Bacillota; class Clostridia; order Oscillospirales; family Ruminococcaceae; genus Ruthenibacterium. Next base: position 4,796 of record CAYJHA010000046.1, on the reverse strand, counting down.
AAAATATGCTTTTATGCACTTTGAAATATATGCGCTTGTTACGCCTTCTGTTTGTGGGTACACCGCCAAAAGCGGCGTTTTTTGTGCTGTTTGTATGTTCAAAATTGTCGGGTTCGTCATGTCTCGCACAGCGTAATTTACATTAACTTTGCCAAAGAAAAAATATTCTTTCCCAACGTCAAGCTTTTGCAATGCATAAGGGTTGTTGAAAAAATTAACTACCAGTTCGCCTGTTTCGTCTGCGCACACTGCCTTGTGCACTTGTTTGCCGCCACTTATTCGCACGCTGTTTTTGCCGTGCACCGTAACTTTCACAGCGCACTTAACGTCTTGCGGTGCAAATGCCACGGGGTACGGCTTTGTAAAATCCACATAGTCTCGTGGGTAGTGTGAAACAAGGTCTTGCGCTGTAAAAATGCCAAGCTTTTGTAGCAATTTTGCACGCTTTTCACCAACGCCCTTTAAAAACCTAATGTCCATAATTAAACGTGTATATTTCGTTTACAAAACACAGTGCACCCTGTTATGCAAAGGCAAATGCCCATTACAAAAAGTGCACCCATTCCAAAAAACGCACTTGTGTCGCTTGCTAATATGCCTGCTGTGTCAAAAAGCGAAAGCGGCGTTGCATAGTTTAAGAACGATAAATCATCGCTTACATTAGCCGCCATATCTATAAGAATAAACAAAACACACGGGCCTGCGCCATAAATTGACGCGTTCATTGTGTCGTCGAATATGCAAGACGCACAAAAACACACGCCCACAAAAAAAGTTAGCATACAAAAAAGCCCTGCATTTAGCACCGCATATTCTAAAACATCAAGCTCGCCCGGGAATATAGAGTGCGACAAAATTGAAACAAGCGAAAACACGTAAAACACAATAATAAACACACCTGTAAGAACTGTAAAAAGCTGTGTTACAATTATTTTAGCCCTAGAATTCGGCGTTGCAAGTAGGCACGCCATACTGCCTGTGTCTACAAGTTTTGCCACAAGGCTTAATGTTATAAGCGAAATAAAAATTAGCGGAAACACTATAAGTAAAAACGAATATAAGTAATTTGCTATAAATTCGGGCAAGGTGCCGCCTGTGCCGTCCATGCCCAGCGCCTCGAAAATTCCGGGCATACTTTGCATCATAAGCTCAAGCCCCTCGTTCATTTCGGGGTCGTACATCGAGACTATAATGCTTGCATAAAGCGACAATATTGCAATAAAAATTACAAGCAATTTAAGACTTTTTTTCATGCTGTGCGCATAAAGTGTCATGCTCATTTTTCCACCGCCTTACTATCTGTGTAAAATTGCAAAAACAAATCTTCAAGTGTGCCTGCCTGTGTTTCAATGTCTAACACATTGTAGTTATACAGTGCTTTTATAAGTGCATCTGCTGTGCCGCCAAGGCTTATGGCAACGCAATTTTCGCCCTCCATTCGTGCGCTTTTGCACGTTGAGAAAAACTTTTTAGCCTGCATAGCGTCAGCAAATAAAACGCGGTATGTCTTGCGCTGTTTTTTTCGCAATTCTGCAAGACTTTGCGTGCTTACAAGTTTGCCTGCGTTTATAATGGCGGCACTGTCGCAAGTTTTTTCAATCTCCTCGAACATATGCGACGACATTAGTATTGTTTTGCCGCGCGTTTTCTCGCGCTTTATAAGCTGTATAAATTTGTTTTGCATTAGCGGGTCAAGCCCACTTGTCGGCTCGTCAAGCACGTAAACTTCAGGGTCGTTCATAAAAGCGCAAATAAGGCCAACTTTTTGCTTTGTGCCTTTGCTCATTTTTTTTATTTTGCCTTTTGCGTCAAACTCAAAGTATTCTATCAATTTTTTTGCAAGCGTCAAGTCTCTGTTACCGTGCATTGCCGCTGTAAATTTTATAAACTCGTCGCCGCGCATGTCGTTAAAAAGCGCAATTTCACCCGAGAGGTAGCCCACGCGTTTTTGAATTTTTGGTGCGCTTTTAAAGCAGTTCATGCCAAAAATTTCAGCCGTGCCGCTGCCCGGCTTAACAAAGCCCATTAGCTGGCGAATTGTGGTTGTTTTACCAGCGCCGTTCGGGCCGAGAAAGCCCATAATTTCACCTTGTTTAACGTGTAAATTTACGTTAAAAACACCTTTGCCGCCGCCGTAATCTTTTGTTAAGTTTTCGGTTTTTATAATTGTTTGCATACATTTTCACCGCCGAACATTATTTTACTCCACATCAAACGCGTAAATAGTCGTTTGGTGGTACTCGTCCTCTGGCATTAGCGTAACACTTGGGAAGTGCTCATGCATTGGCGAGCAGGGGTAGTGCTGTGTTTCAAGGCAAAAGCCCGTTTGCTTAACAAAAGGGTTGCCGTTTTTGTCAAGCAAATCTTCCTTGCCCAAAAAGTTGCCTGTGTAAAGCTGAACAGCCGGCTGTGTTGTAAAAAGTGTCATTTTAATGCCGGACTTCTCACTTTTTGCCGTGCCCACTTTTGCAATCATACCGTCTTCTTTGTTGAATATAAAGTTGTGGTCGTAGCCACCTGCTATTTTCAGTTGCTCACAGTCTGCATTAATGTCTTGCCCTATTTTTTTTGGCGTTGTAAAGTCAAATTCTGTGCCTTTAACCGGCAAAATTTTACCTGTTGGGCACAAATTAGGCTTTGCCTGTGTTATGTTGTCGGCCTCTAGCTCTAAAACTGTGTCAAGAATATCGCCGCTACCTTGCCCGTCTAAATTAAAGTACGAGTGGTTTGTTAAGTTTATAATTGTGGGCTCATCTGTAATTGCGGTATAGTCCATAACAAGTGCGTTTTCGTGTGTTAGAGTGTACGTTACGCGCACTTTCAAGTCCCCCGGGAAGCCATCTTCACCGCTTTTGCTTTTAAGAGTTAAAACAAGCTTATCGTCTTCTATTTCAGGCTTAAAAACTTTATGGCTAAAGCTACCGTGCAAGAAATTTCCGTTATTATTTGCCGTTAATTCGTATTCTTTTTCCAAAAGGGTAAAGCGTGCGCCCTCTAGCCTGTTAGCATACCTGCCTATAAAAGAGCCATGCCCCGCGCTGCCTTTTTCATAGCCTTCAAGCGTTTTGTAGCCAAGCATAACGTCGCGCATAACGCCAAATCGGTCTTTAACGTTTAGCTGTGTTATAGCACACCCGTACTCAATTATTTTCACGCTCATGCCGTTCTCATTTGTTAAAGTGTACTCGTAAACGTCTTTTCCCTCGCTTGTTTTGCCGTATAAATTTTTTGTAATAGACATTTTAATACAAATCTCCTCACTAATTTTATTTTATTTGCATAATTGGCATGATGTAAATATTGCTATTTCCATGCTACTTTTTGTTTTTGAAATATTTTTGCATTTTATTCAAAACTATAACATACCTTTTCTTTTGAACAATTGGCTCGCCTATTGCGCCCGGGTATTTTAAGCGTGCGGCATTTATTGCCTCTTTTAGTTTGTTTTTTTGCACGTTTCCGTGCTGTGAAATTCGCTGTGCAAGCAAAATTGCGGCTACCATAAACAAAATACCAATAACGAAGATACTGCGCAAATCAATATCTGTGCCGCTTGCCGCAGCCTCCATATAACCTATAATGCCCGAGCACACAAGCGAGCCCGCAAGCGAACAAACACCGTTGACAGTTGCGAGCGACGAAAAATACAGCGTTCGGTCAGCGTTTTCGCCCATGCTGTCCACTTGCAGCTGCAAGAAGCCAACAGAGAGCCCTGCAAAAGGCACAGAGCCCAAAATTGATAAAATAGGGTACACTAAATTTTTATTAAGTGGCGTTATAAAAAACCAGCCCACAGCGCATAACGCCATAGTAAAAATTGACACTTGCACAACGCGTTGCCACGAAACACGCATGGCAAGTTTTTGAACTAAAGGCGCACTTGCGCCGCGCAATAGCCCGCCGACAGTCGTCCAAATTAAAATGTCTAAAAACGGAAGTTGCAACATACGCACTTGGTAAACCGGGGCAAAACTGCCCACAAACATGTTGCTAAAGCTCCACATTCCGCTTGTTATTAAAACGCTCATAAATGCTTTGTTTTTAAAAACTGTACGCATTGCGGCGCTTTGCTTTTTATGTTTTCGGGGCGCATTATCACCTGTTTTTTTAACTTGCGCCGTGTTTTCACCTTCTGCCGTGGCTTTTTCCATGTTTTTAGCTTCGGTGTTAAAAAGCGGCATTTTAAAAAGCACTGCAATGCTTATTAAAATTACAACGCTTATAACAGAGCCTATAAGCACAAAGCCGTTTTTTTCCGCCGCTGTGTTTTGCGTTAGTGTTAAAACAGTTGCGTTAACACAAAACAGCGTTATGTGGAAAAACATAAACGACATTTCCCTGACAGAGTAATATTTTGGGCCTGCCTTGCCTTGAACAGAGTTTACCATCCACGCAGTTTGTGCAGGCGCTGAAAAATGCATGAACGACACCATTAAAACAAGTGCAATGCAAAAAATTAATGCCCCAACATTTTGCGTAAATAGAACAGACAGAAAAACAAACGGCATTAAAATGCGAAAAGCAAGGTTTGTTATGTAAAGGTACGTCATTTTGCTTTTTGCACGTGAAAAAAGCATTGCGCCCGGCATTTGCAAAAGTGTAAGCGTTGCCGTAACGCTTGTTAAAATGTTCGCAATTCCAAGCGGTATATCGTGGTAACTTGTTAAAGCGGCAACAAATGTTCCGCTACAAATCCAGTACGCGCCCATTGCAAACATATTATCGAAAATAAACAAGTTGTGGTTTTTGTTCATATAGGTCACCGTTTAAAAGTTTGTTTTATATTAGATAGTGTG
>CAYJHA010000045.1:5549-15841 GCA_964369785.1 uncultured Bacteroides sp. | reverse complement strand
AGGCTGTGGCGAATTTCTCGCCACAGCCTTTTCTGTGTTCTTACTCGCCAAATACTTTTTTATAGTCTGCAACAAACTTTTCTATGCCTTGGTCTGTAAGTGGGTGCTTTGTCATTTGTTCAATAACGCCGTACGGAATTGTGGCAATGTGTGCGCCTGCAAGTGCGCAGTCTGTTGCGTGCACAGGGTTGCGCACGCTTGCCGCAATAATTTCGGCGTCTATATCGTCATACATGGCGAACATATCTGAAATTGTGCGTATCAAGTCAATGCCCGGCATTGAAATATCATCTAGCCTGCCCAAAAACGGCGACACGTAAGCCGCGCCCGCCCTTGCCGCCAAAAGCGCTTGGTTTGCGCTAAAAATTAACGTTACATTGCACTTTACTCCCTCAGAAGCAAGCACTTTAGTAGCTTTAAGCCCCTCAACTGTCATAGGAATTTTCACAACCATGTTCGGGTGAATTTTTGCTATTTCTCTTCCCTCTTTTATCATGTTTTCAGCGTCTTGTGTTGTGGCTTTAACTTCGCCACTAATTGGGCCGTCAACAATAGAAGCTATTTCTTTAATAACTTCGTTGAAGTCTCTTCCCTCTTTTGCAATAAGGCTTGGGTTTGTTGTAACCCCACAAATAACGCCCATATCTGCTGCTTTTTGAATTTCGTCTACATTAGCTGTGTCAATAAATAGTTTCATGTTTTTTCCTTTCATCTCTTGTGTTATTATTTTTGCTTTTTTATTTTATTTGTACTGCTTATTACTTATAACAAATACTAAACAGTATGCGTTGAATTTACTTTATGCTAGCCACTCTGTTCAGTATTCGAACCCGCCTCAATATGGCATAGCGGCTAACATAAGCTTTTATTAAAGCGAAGTTTTTTCGCTAAACAACAGGCAATATCTTTTCTTTTCCGCCCATATACGGCCTAAGCTCTTTTGGTATGTTAACAGAATGGTCTTCGTTTAAGTTGTTTTCTAAAAACGCAATTAACATTCTTGGCGGTGCAACAACTGTGTTGTTAAGTGTGTGCGGCAAATATTTTTTGCCGTCTTGCCCGCTTACGCGCATTTTTAAACGTCGCGCTTGTGCCTCGCCTAAGTTTGAACAGCTGCCAACTTCAAAATATTTTTGCTGGCGTGGGCTCCATGCTTCAACGTCAATGCTCTTTACTTTCAAATCAGCTAAATCGCCACTGCAACACTCTAGTGTGCGCACAGGTATGTCAAGCGTTCTGAATAAATCTACTGTGTTTTGCCATAGCGTTTCAAACCACTTCGCGCTCTCCTCGGGCTTGCACACCACAATCATCTCTTGCTTTTCAAATTGATGTATTCTGTAAACGCCGCGCTCTTCAAGCCCGTGTGCGCCTTTTTCTTTCCTAAAACACGGCGAGTAACTTGTTAGCGTTTGTGGCAAATCTTGCTCTTTTATTATGCTGTCAATAAATTTGCCAATCATCGAGTGCTCGCTTGTGCCAATTAAGTACAAGTCTTCGCCCTCAATTTTATACATCATCGCTTCCATTTCGGCAAAGCTCATAACGCCGGTTACAACGCCGGCACGTATCATATACGGCGGAACGCAATACGTAAAGCCACGCTCTATCATAAAATCTCTTGCATAGCTTATAACTGCACTGTGAAGCCGTGCAATATCGCCCATTAAATAATAAAAGCCGTTACCCGCCACTTTTCTTGCGCTGTCTAAATCAATGCCGCAAAACTTCTCCATTATGTCTGTATGGTATGGCACTTCAAAAGCGGGCACGGTAGGCTCGCCGTATTTTTGCACCTCTACATTTTCGCTGTCGTCTTTACCAATGGGCACACTGTCATCAATTATGTTAGGCAGTGTCATCATAATTTTTTCAATTTTTTCTGCAAGTTCAGTTTCAATTTGCTCCAGCTCTTTAAGCCTTTGTGCGCTTTGCGCCACTTGTGCTTTTGCTGCTTCTGCATCATCTTTTTTGCCTTGCGCCATCAACGCGCCTATGCTTTTCGACAGCGTGTTACGGTTAGCCCTAAGTGCATCTGCCTCGCTTATAACTTGCCTGTACTCGCTGTCAAGCTTTATAACTTCATCAACAAGCGGAAGTTTACCGTCTTGAAATTTCTTCTTTATGTTCTCTTTTACCTTATCAGGGTTTTCGCGCAAAAATTTTATATCTATCATATTTTATCAATCCTTTTAATTGTGCTACTAATTATTTGTATCATATTTTCCAAGCAAATTCGCAAATGCTTTTAGCTGTTCGTCTGAATAAAACTCCACGTTCAATGTACCTTTGCCGCCTTTGTACTTAACGTTTACGGCTGTGCCTAATACCTCGCGCAAGCTAATTTCAACCTCTTGCGGCAGTGTGTCTCTTAGCATAGGTTTTTGCTTTTCGCCCTCACTGCCTTTTGCCATGTCTTTAACAAGTTTTTCAGCGCTTCGCACGTTTAGGTTGTTTTTAACTATCTCATCGGCGGCTTTTTGCTGCAATTTTTCATCCTGCAAGCCTAATATAACTTTTGCGTGCCCCGATGTAAGCTTACCGCTTTTTAAATACTCTATTATTTTAGCAGGTAAATTTAAAAGGCGCAAGCTGTTGGCAACGGCGCTTCTGCTTTTTGAAAGCTGCTTTGCCACATTTTCTTGTGTGTAGTTGCAGCGCTCCATAAGCTGTTTGTAGCCCATGGCTTCTTCAACCGGGTCAAGGTCTTCACGCTGTAAGTTCTCAATTAGTGCAATTTCCATTGCGTCGTTGTCTGTAATTTCTTTTATAACAACAGGTATTTCCACAAGCCCTGCACGGCGGCTTGCACGCCAGCGGCGCTCGCCTGCTACTATTATATAGCCGCCTTGAAGCGTTGGCCGCACAACAATTGGTTGCAAAACGCCGTGTGTGTTAATGCTTTTTGCAAGCTCAGACAAAGCCTCTTCATCAAAAAATTTTCTGGGCTGGTTTTTGTCAGGCTCAATGTCGTTAAGTTTCAAAGTTGTAACGTTTTGCCCCTCTGCCGCGGCAAGGCTTCCTGTGTCTTGAAAAAGCGAGTCTAGCCCTCTTCCAAGCCCTGATTTTCTAGCCATAATTTTCTCCTTTATCTATGCACTGTTATATAATTAAATTTTTTAGCTAAAGCTTAGCCGTTTTGTTTTGTTTCAGCGGCACCTTTATTGTTATGCAGTAGCTCTGCCGCAAGGTAGGCATACGCCTCTGTTCCTTTCGACGTTGGGTCGTAATAATTTATAGGCACGCCAAAGCTTGGCGCCTCAGATAAACGAACATTGCGTGGAATTGTTGTTTTATACACTTTGCTTCCAAAATATTTTTTAACCTCGTCTACAACTTGCATTGTCAGGTTAAGCCTTCCGTCATACATTGTAAGCAAAACACCCTCAATGTCTATGTACGGGTTGTACAAGTTTTTCACATTCCTAATAGTGTTCACAAGCTCGCTTAACCCTTCAAGCGCAAAAAACTCACATTGTATCGGCACCAAAACTGTGTCGCAAGCGCAAAGCCCATTTAAAGTTAATAAGTCTAGCGACGGTGGACAGTCTATAAAAATATAATCGTAATATTTTATTATAGGCGTAAGGTTTTCACGCAGGCGCGCCTCACGCCTTTCTAGTGTCACAAGCTCAATGCCTGCACCGGACAATTGAATGTTTGAAGCAATTAAATCTACCCTGAACTTCGTTCGAATTATAGCCTCGTGTGCCGCAACTTCACCCATAATAAGTGGGTAAACGCTGTGCTTTACTTTGCTTTTTTGCACGCCTAGGTTGCTTGTTGTATTGCCTTGTGGGTCTAAATCTACCACTAAAACTTTTTTGCCTTGTGCGGCAACCCCGGCAGATAAATTAACGGCCGTTGTTGTTTTGCCAACGCCGCCCTTTTGGTTTGCTATTGCAATAACTTTTCCCATATAATCACCAGCCTCTATGCTTTGTTAAAACAATTATAGCATAAAACTTGTTTTAATTAAAGCTTTTTTGTGCTTTAATTAGTAATTTTATTTTTCTTTTTCAAATGTTCCACGTGGAACATTTACACTTTATATTAATGCAAACATTGTGTAGCAAAACAAAAGCACAAAATGTTCCACGTGGAACATTCTGTGCTTTCATAAATCATTTCTGTTTTAAGCTGTTTCTGTTGCTATAATTGCAACCTGTTTTTCAATTTCTTTAATTAAGCTTTTGCTTTTGCTGTTTAGTGCTTCTTCTGTTACATCTACAATTTTTTGCTTTTGAACAGCTTTGTTTGTAGAAGCACTAACAGTGTGCGCTTTAGTTGGTATTCTAACAACATACTCAATAAAATCTTCTTGCTCGCACCTTTTTGCCTGGGCAGGTATGCCGCTTGCTGTCATTATTTCAATTGCCCTATTTATTGTGTTTACAAAAATTCTAACATCGCCTACCATAATATTTCGCTTAGGGCGTGTTTGCTCTGAAAGTAAAAGGCGCACAAACTCGTCAGTTTGTTGAACATTTAGCTTTTTTTCCACAACAACTTTCATCGCTTTTGTTCGCCCCTCTATTGTTGCAATTCGCAAAATAGCACGTGCATGGCGTTCAGTAAGCCCTTCGCTAACAAATATTTCTTCTTGCTCTTTAGTAAAAACCAAAAGGCGCAATTTATTTGCAAGTGTTGATTGAGCTATTCCAAGTTTTTTAGCTGTTTCTTCTTGCGTGCAGTTCCACATGCTTATTAAATCTCTAAGTGCTTTTGCCTGCTCAAACGGGTTAAGTTGCTCTCTTTGTAAGTTTTCAAGCAGGCCTAAAACAGCAATTTTTTCGTCTTCAAAATCATACACAATAGCCGGTATATTTTCAATAGCTGCAAGCCTGCAAGCACGAAGCCGACGCTCACCTGCTATTAACTGCCATGTTTCATCGTCTAGCTGCCTTACGCTTATTGGCTGCAAAAGCCCATTTTGCAAAATGCTAACTGCAAGCTTCTTTATTTCCGTCTCGTCAAACACCACTCTCGCTTGATATGGCGATGGCTCTATTTTATCAACTGGTATTAATATCACCTTCGCTTGTTCTGCGGGCGTTTGCTTTTTTTTGAATAAATTTAATACCGTTTTCATTGTTACACCTGCTTGTCCTTTCATTTATAATGGCTATGAAGCAAGTATAACACAATAATACATTATTTTCCAGCTTTTTCGCTCGACAAAAAAAGTGCTTTTATGTTAAAAGCACTGTCGTTAAAGGGGAGATTTTGAAATTTTGCCACCATTTCTAGGGTAAATGCTCGCTGTTTGCGATATTTTTTTGCACGTAATTAATAGTCTTTTGTCTCCATTTGGCAACACAAACGCATTTTCTTTCGTTAATTCTTCAAATTTGCCGCCAAGTTTATTTGCCGCAGTTTGTGCATTTTGCATTTCTTCTGTGCCGGCGGCGCCTTTCATTGCTATAAAAACACCGCCGGGCTTAACAAGCGGCAAACAATATTCGCAAAGCACATTCATGTTTGCAACAGCCCTAGCAGTAGCAACATCAAATTTTTCACGGTACTGTTTTCGGGCGGCTTCCTCTGCACGCTCTTTGGCAAAGTGTATGCCTTTAGTAATGCCCAGCTCTGCGCAGGCAAATTGCAAAAATGCAACGCGTTTGCCGGTAGGCTCTAGCAAAGTCATGTCTAAGCTTGGCTTAAGCAGCTTTGCCACAACGCCGGGGAAGCCTGCACCTGTACCCACATCAATTACACTTCCTGCCACATTCGGGCAATTTGCAAAAATTAAGCTGTCAATAAAATGTTTGTCTTCTATTCCCTGTGCGTCTGTAATTGCTGTTAAGTTCACTTTTTTATTGTAATCAACAAGCAAATCAGCGTATAAACACAGCTCGTCTGCAATGCTTTTTATGTCAATATTTAAATGAAGCGCCTTTTCAATTAGCCTTTGCTTATCAATTGTTTTCTCCACTGCTTTTTTGCTCTCTTTTCATTTTTTCAAGTATAATAGCAAGGCAAGAAATGTCGCTAGGTGTAACGCCCGGTATTCTTGAAGCCTGTGCTAAATTAATTGGGCGTATTTTCGTCAGTTTTTCTCTTGCCTCTAAACGTATATTGTCTTGCGCATTAAAGTCAAAATCCTGCGGTATATGTATTAATTCCTGTTTTTGCATTGCCATAATTTGCGCTTTTTGCCTTTTAATATACCCCTCGTATTTAATTTCAACCTCTACGCAATAAGCAATAAAATCGCTGTTTACAATTTCACTTAAAGTTTCGCTCACGGTTTTCGCTTCTGCGTTTGCTTTTTCGCTTACAAAATCAGCTTTATCGGCCGCGCTGTTTAACATTTTACTAAGCATTTCAGCTACATCTTGTATTGTAACGTTCGGCCTTTTCAAAAGGTCTGCCGCGCCCACCCCTGTTACCGGGCACGTTTCACCTTTTGCTTCAAGTGCACTTTTAGCAAAAGAAGGGCTAATTATAGTTTTGTTTAAAACTTCTATTGTTTTATTTTTTATAGCTTCACGCTTTTTAAATTCATCCCAGCGCCCGTTTGTAACAAGGCCAACTTGTCTGCCAATTGGTGTAAGCCTTGTATCGGCATTATCTTGGCGCAAAAAAAGCCTGTATTCACTTCGGCTTGTCATCATTCTGTAAGGGTCGCTTGCACCTTTAGTAACAAGGTCGTCAATTAAAGTGCCAATGTAGCTTTCGCTTCGCTTTAAAACAATCTCGCTTTTATTTTGCAGGCTAAGCGCAGCGTTTACACCTGCAACAAGCCCTTGCGCCGCCGCCTCTTCGTAACCGCTTGTGCCGTTAAACTGCCCTGCCCCGTATAAACCATGTACAGCTTTTGTTTCAAGTGTCGGCTTTAGTGCTGTTGGGTCAATGCAATCGTACTCGATAGCGTATGCAGGGCGCATTATTTCAACATTTTCAAGCCCTATTATCGACTTGTACATTTCATTTTGCACGTCTTCAGGCAGTGAGCTACTCATTCCCTGCAAGTACATCTCATCAGTGTCAAGCCCGCACGGTTCCACAAAAAGCTGATGGCGCTCTTTATCGGCAAAGCGCACAACTTTGTCTTCAATGCTAGGGCAGTATCTCGGGCCAATGCCCACAACGTCGCCCGAATAAAGTGGGCTGCGGTGCAAATTGTTTTGTATAATTTCGTGCGTGTTTTTATTAGTATAAGCTATATGGCAAACAATTTGGTTTCGCGGCGCCGCCTTTGTCATAAACGAAAACGGCTGAGTAACTTCGTCACCTTGCTGGCACTCGAGCTTGTCGAAATTTATGCTGCGTTTGTTAACACGCGCAGGTGTTCCTGTTTTGAAACGGCGAATTGGCAAGCCGAGCTCTTTCAAACTATCAGAAAGCGCACACGCCGCATGTTGCCCGTCAGGCCCACTCATATAATTGGCATCACCTATAAAAATACGCCCTCCAAGGTAGGTTCCTGAGGCGATTATAATTTTTTTAGCATGGTACACCCCGTTTAAATTAGTATAAACGCCGCATACAGCCCCGTTTTTTACCATTATTTGGGTAATTTCTGCTTGTTTTAGTTCTAAATTCGGCAATTTCTCTAAAAATTGCTTCAAAAATACATGGTATTTTCGTCTATCTGACTGAACACGCAAACTGTGCACCGCAGGCCCCTTGCCAAGGTTTAGCATACGACTTTGTATAGAAGTTGCGTCTGCGGCAAGGCCCATAACGCCACCAAGCGCATCAATCTCACGCACAAGGTGGCCTTTAGCTGTGCCGCCCACCGAAGGGTTACACGGCATGTTGCCAAGTGCGTCAAGGCTTAGCGTAAAAAGTGCAGTTTTTGCGCCAAGCATAGCCGCGGCATGTGCCGCTTCAACCCCTGCGTGCCCTGCACCAATAACTATAACGTCGTATGTCCCGAGTGTAACCAAATTTTTTCGCCTCTCATTAAAATAAATTAAACTAAATCTTTAATATAAGTAGTGTAGCCGCCTGTTTCGTTTGCCGGGTCGTTCATATACATTAAAATTCCGTTGTCGTCTAGTTTAAACACAAGTGTGTCCGGCACGCTTATTTCTGCCATTTGAACATAACAAAACAGTGTTTTGCCATCATCAGAAATTTCATAAATTCCTGTGTTATGGTACATCCATTCTTTATTATTATCAATAAAATCAAACGTATTGTCATCATTTAGAATTATATTAGGTATAAGGTTAATGTTATAGTGCTCAATATTTTTATAGTAAATTCCCGGCTCGAAAACAGCATCCGGGTTTGTGGGCACATAATCGTCGTATGTTTCCTCCGGCTTTACCATTACAACAGGTGCCTCTTCAGTGCTGTGCGCGGGTTCATCGCCTATGCTTGGTATAGTTGGCATTACAAATTCGTCGTCCACAATAAGTGAAAGAATTATAGCCAAATCTACAACTACAAGTAAACACACTGCTGTTGCAATTATATATCTAAATATCGTTCTTTTTACTGTTTTGTTCATTGTTTACTCCACTTTAATTTATTTGCCCACGCAAAACCGCGAAAATACCTCGTTAATAACATTTTCTGCCGCGTTTTCGCCCGTTAAGCTGTATAGTGCATTTAGTGCGTCGTCAATACATACGCCAATTGCGTCTAGTGTAAAATTTGAAGAAATTGCAAAAATTGCCTCGACAATTGCGCCATTTGCCAAAGAAGCCGCTTGAAGCTGGCGCTCATTTGCAAGTAAAATTGAGCTGTCATCAATGTTTGCTGTGCCAAGCACATTTTTTATTGCTGCAGTTATATTTGGCAAAAATTTATCATCGTTTGCACTTATAAAAATAACTTCTTTAAAAAATTCTTCTATTTTATGTGTTTCAAAATTATTTTGCAAATCTGCTTTATTAATTAATGCAACAGCTGTTTTGCCTGCACATTCTTTCGCAAGCAAAATATCATCGTCACTTATAATTTTTGAAGCGTCAAAAACGGCAATAATTAATGCGGCGTTTTTCATTTGCTCCATGCTTCGGCGTATGCCCTCTGCCTCAATTTCATCGTCCGTTGTTCTAATTCCTGCCGTGTCGCTCAAAATTAAATTAATGTCGCCAAGGTTAATTTCTTGCTCAACAACATCACGCGTTGTGCCTGCAACAGGTGTAACAATTGCACGCTCAAAGCCGCTCATCAAATTCATAAGCGTGCTTTTGCCAACATTCGGGCTTCCAATTATAGCCGCGTTAACTCCGCGGCGCACAATTTTGCCGGCGTCGTAATTTTTTATAAGCTTATCAAGTTCACCTTTTGCTTTTGTTAAAACATCTAAAAGTTTTGTGTTTTCAAGCGTCTCAACGTCTTCTTCGGGGTAATCAGAAAAGGCAGCTATGTGGCTTGCAATCTCTGTTAAATTTTCACGTATATGCGTTATTTTTTTGTGTAGTGCGCCGCCCATAAGCTGGGCCGCGGCATTAACGCCTTGGCCGGAGGTTGCGTTAATCATGTCTAGAATGCCCTCTGCTTGCGTTAGCGAAATTCGCCCATTTAAAAAAGCACGCTTTGTAAATTCCCCCGGGGCGGCAACGCTTGCGCCGGCGTTGTAGCACGCACGCAGAATTTTCGCGGTTACCGCACTGCCGCCATGGCACGAAAGCTCTACAACGTCTTCGCCCGTGTAGCTTTTCGGCGCTTTAAAGCAAAGCGCAATAACTTCGTCACAGCGCTTGTCGTTCTCAATAAAATGTCCGTATATCGCAGAATATCCCTTTGCACTTTCTAACTGTAACTGCTTATTTTGCGGCTTAAAAACACGCGCGGCAACTTTATAAGCCGCCGTGCCCGAAATGCGAATTATTGCAATGCCACCTTTTCCGCTCGGCGTTGAAATTGCCGCGATAGTCTGTTCCAATAGTTATACCTCTAAATATAATAGTGTTACTTGCCCCTTTTAAAGCCCTTAAAAATTTCTATTTCTTTTAAGCCAAACTCACTTTTTATGTCTCGCTCGTCACGAGTAAGGCTTCCGCAAATGCATTGCTCTTCGCCTTTTGCGTCTAGCGGCATGTAATAGCCGCACTGTATGCACCTGGCGTAAAGGCCGGGCTTTCTCTTAAATGTTTTTGACATAAAGCCGGTAGCTTTTGGGCCATTTCTAATGTAAGAAAAGTCGTATTGTTTTTTAAGCGCTTCCTGCTGTGCTTCAAGTTGGCTTTTGTCTACATTCCAGTTTTTCATTTTTTACACTCCATATTATATTTTTATTCCACATGGCAGATGGTTCGGGCGGATATTGAACCCGCCCAAACGTTTATGCTTTTAATGTGTGCGGTGTTGCGGCGGTTCGGACGACC
>CAYJHA010000045.1:0-5449 GCA_964369785.1 uncultured Bacteroides sp. | reverse complement strand
CCGCCCAAACGTTTATGCTTTTAATGTGTGCGGTGTTGCGGCGGTTCGGACGACCACAGGTCGCCCCAACAATTTCATGTTTCGCGTGTTCTAATTTGCGGCGGTTTCTGGCGGCCAATGACCGCCCCTACAATTCTGTTAACTAAAAACTAACATCTAATCTCTAACAACTAATTGACCGCCCCTACACGGTTAGTTATTAGTTGTTAGTTTTTAGGTGTTAGTTTTATAAAATTTAGACAATGTCCATAGTAGTTATCTACTCGTCCGTGCCTATGTCCGTACCCGTGTCAACATCATCATCTTAAACATCACCTGTATCGCCGTCATCTTCATCTTCAACAACTTCATCAAATTCATCAACTTCATCATCAACAGCTGTTTCAACGTCTTCAACTGCCTCTTGTTTTTCAAGCTCTGCAATTTGCTCCGGTGTTAAATCTTCCGCTGTATCGTCATCTTCTATCATCGGTTTCACTGTCTCTTCTTCGTCAGAGTGCTCCGTTCTTGCAACTGTAACAACTTTGTCGTCATCTGCAAGGCGCATAACGCGCACACCGCTGCCGTACCTGCTTTGAACATTAATGTCCGTAACGTGCATACGAATTATTATGCCCGTTAAGCTTATTAAAATAATATCGTCATTAATATCTACAATTTTTACGCCGGCAACTTGCCCTGCTTTTCCGTAATTTCGAATACCTTTACCACCGCGCCTTTGTATGCGGTAATCTTCAATTTTTGTGCGGCGCCCTTTGCCTTGCTCTGTAATTGTCATAACGCACGCGCCCTCACGCAGTATGCCGGCACCCACAACTTCGTCGCCTGCGGAAAGCCTAATTGCACGCACGCCAATGCTCATTCTGCCAACTGCCCTTGCATCTCTTTCATCAAAGCGTATGGCAACACCGCATTTTGTTGCGATAATAAGTTCATTTTCGCCTGTTGTTATACCTGTCCATGCAAGGGCATCACCCTCGTTAAACGTTATAGCGTTTAGCCCGTTTTTGCGTATGTTAGCATATTTTGAAAGCGATGTTCTTTTTATTATGCCCTTTTTCGTTACAAATGATATAAACTTGTTCTCATCATCATTTTGAGTAACACGAAGCATTGTTTTAACTTGCTCGCCGTCTGAAAGCGGCAAGAGGTTTACAATATTTACACCTTTTGATGTTCGGCTTCCCTCGTAAATTTGGTAGCCTTTAAGCCTGTAAATTCGCCCTGCATCTGTTATAAACAAAATATAATCGTGTGTAGAGCCAACAAAAAGCTCTTCCACAAAATCTTCTTCTTTACGTGTTAACGCGGTAATTCCCCTGCCGCCACGTTTTTGCGCAGTGTAAGTGTCGCTTGTTTGGCGCTTAATGTAACCGGCATGTGTTAGTGTAAACACACACTGTTCTTCAGGTATTAAGTCTTCAATATCCACCTCGCCGGAGATATGCGCAATTTCTGTTCTTCTCTCGTCTGCATATTTTTTGCGCAAAATATTCAACTCGTCTTGCACAATTTGAAGCACTTTTTCATCGCTCGACAAAATATCTTGCCACTTCTCAATTTTTGAGTTGAGGTCTGCAAGTTCATTGTCAATTTTCAAAATTTCAAGCCCTGCAAGTTGGCCAAGTTGAAACGCACAAATTGCCGTTGCCTGCAACTCGTCGAAGTCAAACTTGTCCATAATGGCCTGTTTGGCCTCGGCACGTCCACCTTTACAAGCGCGAATTGTTGCAATAATTTCGTCCACCACGTCAACCGCACGGCGAAGCCCGTCAAGAATATGCGCGCGTTCTTGTGCCTTTTTCAAGTCATACATTGTGCGGCGGCGTATTATGCTGTTTTGGAACTCGATATACTTTTGTATCATCTCGTTAAGCGGCATAATTTTTGGCACGCCGTTATCTAGCGATAGCATTATAACGCCAATTGTATCTTGCAATTGTGTGTACCTGTACAATTGGTTTAGCACAACTTGTGGGTTTGCCTCGCGTTTTAGCTCTATAACAATTTTCATGCCCTTGCGGTTCGATAAATCGTTAAAATCGCTTATTCCCTCAATTCGCCTATCTTTCACAAGCTCGGCTATGTTCTCAAGCAAGCGCGTTTTGTTAACCATGTACGGTATTTCTGTTACAATTATTTGAAAACGCCCATTTTTAGCTTCTTCAATTTCGGCACGGCCACGCAAAATAATTTTGCCACGCCCTGTGGCATATGCCGCGCGTATGCCACTTCGGCCCATAATAATGCCACCTGTCGGGAAATCAGGCCCTTTTATGTGCTCCATTAAGTCTGCAAGTTCTGCGTCAGGGTTATGTATCAAATGTATAACAGCGTCAACCACCTCACAAATATTGTGTGGTGGAATATTTGTTGCCATGCCAACGGCAATACCCGTGCTGCCGTTTAAAAGCAAGTTCGGAAGCCTGCTTGGCAAAACTGTCGGTTCTTGCTTGCTCTCGTCAAAGTTCGGTTTAAAATCAACAGTTTGCTTCTCAATATCTGTCATCAAGTCTACGGCAACTTTGCTCATTCTGGCCTCAGTATACCTATAAGCAGCAGGTGGGTCTCCGTCAATAGAGCCGAAGTTACCCTGGCCGTCTACAAGTGGGTAGCGCAGAGAAAAATCTTGCGCAAGCCTAACCATAGCGTCGTAAACAGAGCTATCACCATGTGGGTGGTAGCTACCCAAAACGGCGCCAACGGTATCGGCACTTTTGCGGTATGCGTGCGAGGGGTCGTTTCCACGCTCGTGCATTGTGTAAAGAATACGCCTGTGCACGGGTTTTAAGCCGTCACGCACATCGGGCAGTGCACGTTGCATAATAACGCTCATAGAATAGTCGATAAACGACTGTTCCATTTGGTCTTTCAAATCTCTAACAATAAGCCGTGTGCCTTTATTTTGTTGCGCGTTATCGTCTATATTTTCCTCGTTTATATTTACATCGTTGTTTTCAGACATAAAAATCTCCATTTCGTTCTATTTCAGGTGCAAATAATTTTGATAAATCTCCGTACAGAATGGAGATTTTTTGGCATGTGTTCTGAACTTTACCACGGGACGGGAAACCCGTCCCCTACAAATTCTAGTTAAACATCAAGCCTTGCATGTAGCGCATTTTTCTCAATAAATTCTTTGCGTGGCTCTACTTTGTCGCCCATTAAAATTGTAAAAGTCTCGTCTGCTTTCAGCGCATCTTCAACATTTATTTGAACTATAACACGGTTGTCGGGGTTCATTGTTGTTTCCCAAAGTTGTTCGGGGTTCATTTCACCAAGGCCTTTATACCTGTTAATTTTTGTGCCCTGCCCCATTTCCTCGCTAAGTTTTGTCATTTGTGCTTCGCTGTAAGCATACTGCACCTTGCCGCCTTTAGACAGCTTAAAAAGTGGCGGCTGTGCGATATAAACGTATCCGCCATCAATAAGCGGCCGCATGTACCTGAAGAAAAATGTCAGCAAAAGTGTGCAAATGTGGCTTCCGTCAACGTCGGCATCGGCCATTATAAACACTTTGTGGTAGCGCAGTTTTGAAACGTCAAATTCCTCGCCTATTCCACAGCCCAATGCCAAAACAACAGGTGTTAATTTGTCGTTGCCGTAAATTTTGTCTATACGTGCTTTTTCAACGTTTAACATTTTACCCCACAGCGGCAAAATAGCTTGTATTGCACTGTCTCTTCCCATTTTTGCGCTGCCGCCCGCAGAGTCACCCTCTACAATGTATATCTCTGTTTTTTCGGGGTCACGTTCTCTACAATCGGCAAGTTTACCGGGCAAGCGGTTGCTCTCCAGTGCAGATTTCCTTCTCACAAGCTCCCTTGCTTTTCGTGCGGCTTCCCTTGCACGTGCGGCCTGTGTTGCCTTTTCAAAAATAGATTTTGCTACATTCGGGTTTTCCTCTAAGAATTCTTTTAGCTTCTCATAAACAAGGCCTGAAACAAGCGTTCTTATTTCTGTGTTTCCAAGCTTTGCTTTTGTTTGCCCCTCGAACTGTGCCTCTGTAAGTTTTACGCTTATAACAACTGTAAGCCCCTCGCGCACGTCCACGCCGGAGAGGTTTTCATCTTTTTCTTTTAAATAGCCTTTGTTTCGCCCAAAATCATTAAAAACACGTGTTAGCGCTGTTTTAAAACCTTCTTCGTGTGTTCCGCCGTCGGGTGTGTTTACGTTATTTGCAAAGCTTAAAATGCGCTCGTTAAAACTGCTGTTGTATTGAAGTGCAACTTCTGCCACACTGTCGTCTGACGTACCTTTCAAATATATTACACTTGGGTGCAAAACTTCAAGCTGGTTTTTCTCGTGTATATACTCAACAAAGCTGCGAATACCACCCTCGTAGCACATGCTTTCAATATGTGGCTGGCCGTTTTCGTCTAGGCTTTCTTCACGCTCGTCTGTTAGGGTAATGCGTACGCCGCCGTTCAAAAATGCCTCTTCACGAAGGCGCTTTTGAAGTATATCATATTCAAATGATGTTGTTTCGGTAAACATTTCAGGGTCCGGCTTAAATGTAACAGTTGTTCCGTTTGGCTCGTCTGTTTTGCCAAAATCTTGTAAAGGAGTATCGGCATCGCCCCTTTTAAAACTTTGGTAATATTTGTTACCGTTTTTTACAACAATAACTTCAAGCCATTCACTAAGCGCGTTAACAACAGACGCACCAACGCCGTGCAAACCGCCTGCAACTTTATAGCCGCTGTTCTCGCCGCCAAATTTACCACCTGCGTGAAGAACTGTAAATACAACAGTAACGGCAGGTATGCCAAGTTTCGGCTGAATATCAACAGGTATGCCGCGGCCGTTATCGCTAACTTCTATTATATTATTTTGCTTAATTTTAACTGATATATGGTCACAAAATCCTGCAAGTGCCTCATCAATTGCATTGTCTACAATTTCGTACACAAGGTGGTGCAAGCCACGTGGCCCGGTTGAGCCAATATACATACCCGGCCTTTTTCTAACTGCTTCAAGCCCTTCAAGAACTTGAATTTGACCGCCACCGTATTCATTATTGTTAATTTCTGACATTATTTCACTCCGTAATATTTATTTTAAACTTTTCTAACAGTTAAACTCAATCTACTACATAAGGTTTTTCGCTTCTTTTTTTTATTGTTGCCGATGCAATTTGGCTAATTAAAACTTCTTGTTTTTTTTCACATTTTTGTGATGATAATATAAAACTTTTTGGCAGTTCGTTTGTTATATTAACAACGTTATTATTATTTTGTGCATGCCTTAAAAAGTTTTTGGTGTGTTTGCTTATTGTGCTTGTGTCTAAATCAAAAACACCAATAATGTCGGCCATTCTTATTACTGTGTTTTGCCCTAAGTGTAAATACATAAATCTCCTTTTGATGTTGGTATAACTAAACTTACATTTTTATTTTGCCTTTCTCAACCATGTAAATTTTGCCATTTGTTTTGTTAAAAAGCGTTA
>CAYJHA010000044.1:10739-16157 GCA_964369785.1 uncultured Bacteroides sp. | reverse complement strand
GCGCCACAAATGGGCAAAAAACGGGGCGTCGAGGACGCCGCCCCCTACAAATGACTTCATAATTTTGTGTAATATTTTTCGGGTACACCATTTTTGACACGTTGAGTGGCGGCTTTGCACTTCGCCTAAGTTTAATTTAAAATCACGCCGCATCATTATAGTTCTCTGCCGCTATGTCTGCCGTTTGTAGCATATTCTCGGCAAAAATCCCATATCCGCGTGTTGGGTCGTTAACAAGCACGTGCGTAACTGCGCCCACAAAACGGCCGTTTTGTAAAATGGGGCTTCCGCTCATGCCCTGCACAATGCCGCCCGTTTGCGCCAAAAGGCGTGGGTCGGTTACGTGCACCACCATGTTTCTGTTAGGGTCTTCGCCTGCATATGAAAGCTTCTCTATCTCCACACTGTAAAGCTGTGGCGTTTGCCCGTCTACCGTTGCATATATTTGCGCGTACCCCAGCTCTATTTCTTGCGAGTATGCAACTTCTGTTTCAAGCCCCTCGAAATAAGAGTTTACAGTGCCGTAAACGCCTGTGTCACCATTAATTGTAACTGTGCCCACCGGCATGTTGCTAACAAACCTACCTTGTAGCTCGCCCGGGCTTCCTGTGCTTCCGGCAATTGCGCCTGTTATTTCAACGTCAACAATCTCGCCTTTAAGCAGTGATATTGTGTCGCCCGTGTCAACGTCGTGTATAGAGTGCCCAAGCCCTGCAAAACACGAGGTTAAAGGGTCGACAAACGTCATTGTACCTATGCCGGCAGATGAATCTCTAACCCACATGCCCGTCTTGTATGCGGCTGTTGCCTCATCGTAAACGGCCGTTAAGTTTGTGCGCTTTTCTTCGCCCTCACGTATAAAAATAACTTCGGCAGGTGCACCCTCCAAGTCTTGTAAAACACGTGCTACGTCTTCGTTTGTCTTAGTCTCTTCGCCTGCAATAAACTGTATAACGTCGCCCATTTTAAGCCCTGCCGTTTTAGCCGGGTTTTCATATCCGGTAGATGCATAAATGTCGCTAAAGCCAACAACCATTGCACCGTTTGCAAACATTTTTATGCCAAAAGGCGTGCCGCAAATTTGCACAACGCGCCTACTTACAACTTGCGCACGCACTGTTTTTATAGGTATAATGCCGCCAAGCGTAAGCTCTGTATTGTAAGAATTGCCAACATCTATGCTAGAAACAGCCTCGCTTCCCACAGGCGCCGCCGTTGTTATAAACGGCATACCGGCTATTTTAATTGTGCCGCCTTGCGTAACTAAAAATGTGTCGGGCAAAACGCTTGAAACGTACAGCGCAAACGAAAACAACAGTATAGCGCCCATTGACACAATATAACAAACCCAGCGTATAATTTTTTCCAAAACAAAACCCCTTTGCACATACTTTTAATGTAGTATGCCCAAAGGGGTAAATTTTAAACATTCTTTACTTTAATAAGCGGTTTTGCCCTATTTGTGTTATCAATAATTATAAACGCTCTTGTTTCTGAAATACATAAATGCGCACAGCAAAAACGACAATAATTCAGCAATGGGCACAGCAAGCCACACACCGTTAATGCCCATTAGTTGCGGAAGCGTTAAAAGGCAAATAACTATAATTACAAAAGAGCGGTTAATAGATATAAACGCCGATATTTTGCCGTTAGACAGCGCTGTAAACATTGCAGAGGCAAAAATATTAAAGCCCATAAAAATATATGAAAGTGCAAAAAGCCTAAAACCGTTTGTTGCAACGTCAAAAGTGCTACTATCTTGTGGCACAAATATATTCACAAAATTTTGTGTAAATATAAACGACAAAGCAACAGTTATAAGCGACGCCAAAGCCATAAACCACATGCTTGTTTTCATTATTTTTTGCAGTTGTGCGTGGTTTTGCTCGCCATATTTAAAGCTAATAACAGGCGATACCCCGAAAGAATATCCTGTGTAAATAGCTGTTTGTATCATTTGAACATACAGTATAACCGTAATGGCAACAACGCCGCTCTCGCCTGCAATATCCATTAAAATTATGTTGAAAAGAAGTGTTGTTACAGCTATTGAAACGCTTGTTACAAACTCGCTCATGCCATTAACAAGGCTGTGCAAAAGCTTCGCGCCCTCCCATTTTGGGCGCACAAAATGAAGCGGACATTTTCTGTTGGTGGCAAAGTAAATAACGCCGAAAACGGCCGGAATAGCCGCGCCTGCGCCTGTTGCAAGAGCCGCACCAGATATGCCTAAATTAAATAGCACTATAAACACATAATCTAGTATAATATTTGTTACGCCGCCTATAAAGCACGACAAAAAGCCCAGTGAGGGCTTTCCTGCCGTTATAAAAAATATTTGAGTGTAAATTTGAAGAACCATCATAGGCACAAAAAATGTCATTGTCACCAAATAATTTTTTGCATAAGCAAAAAGCTCGCCGTCAGCATTTAAAAACGTGAGAATAGGCTCGTTAAACGAAATAATAAGTGCGCATAAAAGCACACCCATTATAGCGCCCACAATATATATTAGTGTAAAAAATTGGCGCGCGTGCACTTCTTGCCTTTCACCCAAAAGCTTGCCTATAACTGCATTTGCACCCGTTGCAAGCATTAAGCTAAGCGCAAAAACAAAGCTTATTGCAGGGTACACTATGTTAATTGCAGCAAGCGCTGTTTCGTTTACGAAGTTCGAGACAAATACGCCGTCTACAATAGTGTAGCACGACATAAATATCATCATAAAAATTGTCGGTATTGTATATTTAACTATATCTTTTGAATTAAAATTCGCCTGTAAGCTGTGTTTCATTTTTTCTCCTAGCTTGAAGTTACCCAATAAACTTTGCAATACGCTCGTTCATTTTTTGCACATCTTGCTTGCTTATATGCGCCTTTTCAATGTAGCCGTAAATTCTACCTGCAAATTTTGCAAACGGTGGGCAAATTTTGCTAAATTTATTTGGGTGCAGTTTTACTTTAAACATTGCGTGCACTCCAATAAGCGCAATATATTTCACTAAGTTAAAGCGCGGTTTAAACGGCGGCGAAAACGGCTTATCTCGTGGCTCTTGGCAGTACACTTCTTCAAGTAAATTGCTAAGCCTTTTATATGCCGGTACATCGCTTTTATCAAAATATCCCTCTATCATCTCGCTTGAAATAGGGAAATTTTGCATATGCTTTTTTTGTGTATCATTTGTTACGCCGAATTTCTCATCTAAAGCAGTTTCATCAATAATTGCATTTGCTGAGCTTACTATGTCAGTATTCTTTTCAACAGCTACTTTTTTTACGCTGTTTTCATAATGCACCATATTTGCGGCATTTACGAAGCTTTCATAATTCGTTATATAATTTGCACCCTTGTAAATCACGGGGTCAAATTCGTGCTCGATTGGCTGTGGGCGCAGTATTGCGCAGTTTTTATTGGCAAAATACACCTCTGCTATTGCTGTGCTCATCCATATAAAAATTTTGTCGGCGGCAACAACCCACTGGCGCACGCTGTCTGAAAAAATAACGTGAAAATTTTCGTGCTTTTTGCTAAGTTTTGCAAGTTCTTCGCTCTGCCACTCGCTTGGGTGGCGCCTATAAACAAGTTGTGTTTGTTTGTTCTCTGTCAGGTATTTGTCAAACCAGTCAAGCGTTTTCGCCATGCTTTCCCTGTTCGTTTTTGCAAAACCTGTAAAGTCCTCGCCGGCCATTTCGCTAAGTTCACGCACTTCATCAGGCGTCATGCTGGCATAACCGAAAGACGATATGTACAGCATAAGCTCTTTTTCACTGTCAAGGCCATGTGCTTTACACAGCTCTTCTTTAGTTTTATAGTATCCGTTAAACTGCGGCGTGTAAAAATCCATCATAATTGCGCCTGTAACGGGGCAGTTTTGCTCGCTCATGCCATTTTTAATGAGGCGCTGTGCCGTTTTTTCGCCCCAGCACGTTTGTATGCATTTTTTCGCGTTGCCGCCCATGTTAAACCATGCGCCGTCTTCTTGCGTGTCGCTAAGCATTTGCTCCCAGTGTAGGTTTACAATTTTGTTGCAAACGCCCACGTTGTTATAAACGTGGCTGTTTATTGCCTCATCGTCGTACATACAGCTGCTAACAACAACTTCGGGTTTTTTCCATGTGCGGTATTTTAGGCGCTTTCTGTCTAAAAGCTGCATTATCTCTACTGTGTAGCCTCTTTTTTCAAGCTCTTGCTTTAGTAAAAGCAAGCACTCATACTCGCGCACTACATGCTCGTACAAGAACAAAAAGTCGAGTTTCCGCTTCTTATTCGCCATTGTAGCTTACCTCCGAAAAGAGCGTCTGCGTCCACTGTGGCAAGCCGTGCACAACGTCTAGGTGAAAGCCGTCGTAAAAAGCCGTGTCGGCGTAATTCGGCGCTGAATTCCACTCATAATCAAGCACTGTTGCGCCGCTTTGGCTCAGCGTTTCAAGTGCACTTTGCATAGCGGTGTCAATGCCAAGCGGCTCGCACACTAAGCCTCGCACGCTTTCGTCCATTGGCGGCAAAACAAATGTGAGCGCTATGCCGTTATCTGCACAAAACTGTGCAAGTGTGAGCAAGTTTTGAAGTTCTTGCTCGTTCACTGCAAACTTTGAGTGCTCCTCGCTTATATTTTGCTCTATGAAATCTGTTATTTCACGTGCATTTATAAGTGTGCCGTCGTCGGTGTACTCTCGCTGTGGCAAAACAGACGTGCCACCGTCTGCACAATTTGTGTAAAGTGTAACGGCGTAATCTATTAAGTTGTTTCTGTAAGGCAGTGCGCCTTGTTCGTCTTCATATTCGCCGGCTGTGTGCTGTGCCGTTGCAAGCACATCGTCGTACTGTTCACCGCGCAGTGCATAGCTTATACGCTGTGTTAAAACTGTTATAGTATTAACGTTATACTCCAAATTAAACACGTATGCAACAGGGTTTTTCAGCTGTGTTTCAACAGTTTCCATTCTGTTTACAGGGTTGTAGTTTTTGTTAAGTGTGTAAAAAGACAGCCCAAAAATTACGTTTTCAATATTCGGGTTTTGTTCGTACAAATAATAAAACTCATCAATGCTTTCGGCAAGGCCCGCACCGCCGTAGGCAACGTTTGATACACCGCGCCCTGCTGTGGTTTCCACAAGTTCCATGTCAAAGTGCGCCATTCGAGAGTCGCCCAAAATTACGGTGTTTTGCATGTCGGCCTCATAAGCACGAATTCGCGCAATTGGGCTGTTTGTGCTTGAATTTTGCTTTAAGTTGAAGTAGTTATTCGGCTCAAACGCAATGAACACGGCAAGGTAAAGTGCCACGGGCAAAAACGCAAGAGCAAGTTTTAATGTGAATTTTTTCATGGTGACTCCATTAAAATAATTATCGCTAAACTTTTTAGGCGGCGAGAATGTGCCTATTTCTAGGAAACAATAAAACGATGTGAGGGC
>CAYJHA010000044.1:0-10639 GCA_964369785.1 uncultured Bacteroides sp. | reverse complement strand
ATACATATAGTATGCAACCGAGCAAGCGTTTTGCGGTTGACGACGAAAGAGGTGCTTTATCAACAGCCTTACCGTTTTAGGCGGCGAGAATGTGCCTATTTCTAGGAAACAATAAAACGATGTGAGGGCGCATACATATAGTATGCAACCGAGCAAGCGTTTTGCGGTTGACGACGAAAGAGGTGCATTATCGCCAGCCTAAAACTGGGCATACGCAAAGCTAACAGTACCAAACCCACCGCTTTGCATAATAAAACCGAGTAAAATAAACGCAATAAGCGTATAATATACGCCCCATTTTATATATACAGGCCTTGTTGAAAGCGCAATGCAAATGTGCTGCCCTTTGTGGTTAAAACACTGGCGTTTGTCGCTGTAAAAGGCAATTGCCAGCGCCATAATTAAATAAACAGCGTAGAACATTACCATTAACGGGCGTGTGTAAAAGCCGCTTTGCACTGCGGCGCTTGTTTCTTGCAAAAATAGCGGCACTGAAAATTGCGTTACTTGACGCACCAAATATGAAAACCCGTCCGCCACGGTTCCGCCTTTCATTAGCCCTATTCTGAAAAAAATAAGGCTTTGGCTCCACAGCACAAAAACACTGCACGTTTTAAATATGCGAAGCGGTAAGCTTGGGTTCTTCTTCGGCTTTTTATACCACTTATGCAATAGCTCTTCGCCCACACGAAACGCCGCTTGAAGTAGCCCCCATATTACAAACGGCCATGTGTTGCCATGCCAAAAACCGCTTATTATAAAAACCAGTGCAACGCTTGAAATAACAGGCGGTGCGTCTTTAAAGTGCTTGCCAATAACGGGCAGGCGCGTTTGATAGCGCCCCCATACAAGCGGCATGAAAACATAGTCTTGTAACCAAGTTGAAAGGCTAATGTGCCAGTTTTGCCAAAACGCTGAAAAATTTGTTGTGAGGTACGGCGTTTTAAAGTTAACGGGCGTTTCAATGCCCAAAATAAGCGCACTGCCACGTGCTATGTCGCTGTAACCCGAGAACTCGAAATACAATTGAAGTGCATAAAGTGCGGCGGCAAACATAAGCGAAAGCCCACTGTACTGCTTTAAAACGTCACTGCTTTTGAAAACCTCATTCACGTAAAGGCCAAGTACATTCGCAATTGCAACCCATTTGAAAAAACCGAACAGCATTAGGCGCAGTGCGTGGCACGTGTTTTTGAAATTAAATGTTTGTACAATGCTTAGTTGCGGCAATATTTTTTCGGCCCTGCAAATAGGGCCGCTTGTTATTGTTCCAAAAAATGTAACGTATGCGGCATATCTGCAAAGGTTAGTTTCTGCCTGTGTGTCGTTTCTGTAAACGTCTATTATATAGCTTATTGTTGCGAATGTGTAAAAGCTTATGCCAAGCGGCAGTGCAAGTGCCGAGAAATTTAGCCCAAGCGACGTTATAAGCACAGGCAAAAACGAATTTGAGTACTTGAAAAAGCAAAGAACTAAAACACACGCCGCCACGGCAATTGCCGTTAGGTTAAAGCGCTTTTTGCCGCTTGCTTTACTAATAAGCTTCGCCATGCAAAATGTGAAAAACACGTTGAAATAAAGCATAAAAAGTGGCGTTAATGTGTTGATGATACTCACGTTTTCACCGCGTGGTAAATTAAAGGCATAAAAAATAAAACTGCCACAAACAAGCACAGCATTTTGGTGTTTTTTTAAAAAAATATAATATGCCAAAACAACGGCAACAAAAAATAATATATAGCTAACGCCGGTGAATGTCATTGTTTTATCTCCTGATTATTAGAGATTTGAATTTTAAATATCATAGGGACAGGGTTTGCCCCTGTCCGCCCCTAACAAATTAAACTCGGCTCGGACAGCCCCAAGGGCTGTCCCTACAATGAATTATAAACATTGTAGAAATTGTCAATTTTTCATTAACACTAAATAGCACAAGCCTTTTGCCAAAACTAATCTCTAAAAACTAATTTCTAAAAACTAAACGGGGCGGGGCGCACCCTCCCTACAAATTGATGAAAATACACCTTATTTGCGGGCGGGGCAACCCCGCCCCTACATTTTAATGCAATTTTTATTAAACAGTCTCTACTATTTTGTTCGGGCTGTAAGCGCTTCTTGCACTGCCATACTCTTCTACGGTGTAGGCTGCAACAGCTTCTTCCATTTGTGCTTCAAACTCTTCTTGAAGCATTAAACCTGCCATGTTCTCAAAAAAGTCTGTGTTAAATTGTGCTTCGTCTGTGTAGTTCGGTATAACGCTGTAAACAAGCGGCATATTGCCCGACACTACTTGCCCTGCGTCGCCCTCTGACATAGCAAAAACTTCCTGTACAAGCGTATAATCAAAGTAGTAACTAACTTCGCCTTCTGCAAGGTAATATGTTGTTTTATACTGTGTTAAAGCTTCTTCTGTGTATTCAACACCGCAAACTTCAAAAGCCGCTTTTAGTGCATCTTCAGCAATTTCATCTAGGTCTTCGCCTGCGTTTAAATCGGCCACAAGTGCGTCGGCAATTGCTTGTATTTCAGCTTTGCCTGCTTCGTCAAGTTCTACATTTTCAGCGTTTGAATTAGGTAAAGACAGTGTGTTTATCTGCCTATAATTTTCGTCCATGTAAGCGCGTGCGTCTTCTTCGGAAATATCATCGCTGTTTTCCTCAGTGTAGTCGCCAATCAAATCGTAGTAAATTGTTTGGCCTACATAGTGCTCTGCATAGCTATCTTCGCCAATGCCGTTTGCCTCATATAGCTCACGTGAGTAGTATGAATCAAACATTGTAATTGCAGAAGCCCTTGCGGCATCAATTTCTTCGGGCGTAATTGTTGCGCCCTCTGCCATTGACACTGTTGCGTAAACGTATTGTTTTAAAAGGCGGTCTGTTTCGTTTTTAACCCACTCTTCACCGCTTACGCCCTCAATAGTGGCTGTTAAAACATTAATATCGCTGTCAGCTTCAGCGCCTGCCATATATTGCTCGTTGCTGTATGCTGTGTAGGCGCTATTGTATGCCTCGAATTGGGCCATAAGGTAAATGCCTGCCGAAATATCAGTGCCGTTCACATTCACAACAACTGACGGTGTTTGCACATGGCAAGAAGTAAGTGCAAATATCATGATAATGCACAGTGCAAGTGTAACTATTCTTTTAAAATTTTTCAAAATTTGTACCCCCGGTAAAATATATTATTTTATTAACCTCATTTTAGATAATGCCAATAATAGTTGAACTATCTAATTATATGTGATGAAGTTTTTGTTTTGTAAAGTGTTTTTTGTGTATTTACAAAGTGTTAAAAACACGCTTACCCTAGCTATTATACAGGTTTTGCGCATTAAAGACAAGCAATTTAATAAAATTGTCACAAAATATTTATTTTTCTTGCAATTCGCTCATGCTCTCCAGAAAAACTTCCATGCAATCAACAGGGCTTTCTGTGCTTAAAACTTTAAGCGATATATACGGTTTTGTTCCTGCATTCACAAGAATTCTACCCTTGTACATAGCCATAAGTGGCTTTAAAATTTCAGGCGTGAGCTTGTCGGAATAAAGGAGTATATTGTCTTTTTTTTGCGTTATTTCGTATATAAAAAGCTGTGAGGCCACAATTCGTGCAACGCTTATTGAAATAAGGCCCGATACACTTTTCGGCAAATTGCCGTATCTGTCTTGCAGTTCTTCTCGCACGTCGTCAGCGTCGCTTTTGCTTTGTATTGCGGCTATTAGCTTATACGCTTCAATGCGCTGTGGCGGCTCTTTTATATAGCTTTCGGGTATAAACGCGTCAACAGTTACATCAATTAGGCAATCGCTCTTGTCTGCGGTGGGCGCCTGCCCTTTTTGCTGTGATATAGCGCTGTTTAGCAGCTTCACATACATATCGTACCCTACGTTTTGCATGTGCCCGTGCTGGCTTTGCCCAAGCAAATTACCGGCACCCCTAATTTGCAAATCACGCATTGCAATGCGAAAACCACTGCCGAAACTTGTGAACTCACGTATTGCCGAAAGGCGCTTTGCCGCTATGTCTGTAAGCACTTTGTCGCGCCTGAAAGTAAAATACGCGTATGCTTTTCTGCCGCTACGCCCTACCCTGCCGCGCAGTTGGTAAAGTTGAGACAGGCCCATATAATCAGCATTTTCAACAATTAGCGTGTTGCAGTTGCGCACGTCAACGCCTGTTTCTATAAGCGTTGTGCACACAAGCACGTCAATTTCACCGTCCATAAGCTGTTGCCAAATGCGCGAGAGTGCATTCTCGTCCATTCTGCCGTGGGCAATGCCCACTTTTGCCTCCGGTGCAAGGCTTGCCACTTTTGCGGCACAGCTTTCAATTGTCTCTACCCTATTGTGCAAGTAATAAACTTGCCCACCGCGGCCAAGCTCTTTTTTAAGTGCGCCTGCAATAACAATGTCGTCATATTCTAAAACATATGTCTCAACAGGCAGGCGCTCTATCGGCGGCTTGTCTATTGTGCTCATATCTCTAAGGCCTGTCAGCGCCATGTTAAGCGTTCTTGGTATGGGCGTTGCCGAAAGTGTCAACATATCCACACCTAAAAACATCTCTTTTAAGCGCTCTTTGTGTTTAACTCCAAAGCGCTGTTCTTCGTCTACTATAACAAGGCCAAGGTTCTTGAACTTCACATCTTTTTGAATTAGCCTATGTGTGCCCACAACTATGTCCACTGTTCCTGCGCTTATTCCGCGTATTGTGGCTTTTTGCTGTGTGGGCGTTCTAAAGCGTGAGAGCAAGCCGGTTTTAACGGGGAATGCCTCCATGCGTGATATAATAGAGTTATAATGTTGCCACGCCAAAATTGTTGTGGGCACTAAAATTGCACACTGTTTGCCGCCCATAATACATTTAAACGCCGCACGCAGAGCAACTTCTGTTTTGCCAACGCCAACGTCGCCGCAAAGTAGCCTGTCCATTGGCTGTGGGCGCTGCATATCTTTTTTTATTTCATGGGCGCTGCGCAATTGGTCGTCTGTTTCGTCATAGGCAAAGCGTGTTTCAAAGTCACGTTGCCACTCTGAGTCTTCGGGGAAAGCGTGCCCAACCGCACGCTCGCGCTTTGCGTAAAGTTCTATAAGCTCTTTTGCCATTTCCTGCGTTGCAATACGCACTTTACTTTTCGTTTTTGCCCAAGCGTCGCCGCCAAGGCGTGAAAGTTTAATGTTTTCGCTGTCGCCCGGGGCTGTGTAGCGGCTTACAATGTCAAGCTGTGTTACGGGCACGTAAAGTGTATCGCCTTTACTGTAAGTAATTTTCAAATAGTCTTTCACAACGCCTTGTAGGTCTAAGCGCTGGGTGCCTGCATAAACGCCTATACCGTGGTTTTGGTGCACAACGTAATCGCCCGGTGTTATGTCTGAAAGTGAAGACAGCCCTTTGTTCTTGCTTTTCGCCGATGTTTTTTGCGTGTTTTCGCCTGCATGTTGCCTGCTTGTAAAAATTGCAAGCTTTGCAAACGGGTACTGCACACCGGCAGTTAATTTGCCGCACAAAACACCAACTGTGCCGGCGGGTATAGCATCTGTATTTGCGTTTACACTTTTGGTGTAAGCCGTGGCGCTTATGTTTGCCGCTGATATATCTTTTGCCAGTGCCGCTGCCGCGCGTTTTGTGCCTGCTAAAATTGCAACGCTGTAATTTTCTTTCACAAGCGGCGTAATTTCGTCTATTAACAAGTTTGCACCGCCGCCCCACGGGGGTAAGCTGTGTGTAGTTGCGCTTACTGTGTCACTAAGTGTCACATCTTTTACTGTGCGCATAAAACTCTCGCTTATAATAGTGCTGTTTTTTTCTGCTTTTGCAAGAAAATCGGGGAAATGCACGTAAAAGCTTCCCAGCTCTTTGCACAAAATGCCCTCTTCAAACAGCGCTTGAATTTCGCTTGTATAGCGCATTTCAAACGCCTTATAAGCGTCACGCACGGCACTGTACTCTGAGAAAAATATTATAGGTTTTTCTAAATATTCAAGAACTGTGCCTGCTTTTTCGTAGCGCACGTTGAGGTATTTGTCCATTGAAGTGGGCAGTATGCCCTCATCTAATTTTTTAATGTCATCTAATAGGGGGCGGCGCCGCGCCGCACCCTCGGGTGCGGCAAATTGGGCTTCGCCCAATGCGCTGCGCAGCAGCGCGGCGGCGCCGCCTGCCCCACTGAACAGCACTTCCCTTGCCGGCGAGAGGTGCACCTTTCTTAAAGTTTCCTCTCTGCGCTGGCTCAAAGCGTCAAAAGTGTGTATGCTCTCAATTTCATCGCCCCAAAACTCCATGCGGCACGGCTTTTGCATATCGGGCGCGAAAATATCAACAATTCCGCCGCGCACACTAAACTGCCCTGCACCCTCTACTTGCCCACGGCGCAAATACCCGGCGCTTACAAGCACGTTTGTAAGTTCGCTTTGCTTAATGCTATCGCCTTTTTTTAAAGTTAGCGTATTATCGCAAAACTCATGTTTCGGTATAGTGTACTGAAGCACAGCTTCAAGCGGCGCACAAACCATGCTTGTGCGCTTGCCCACTATGTTTCCAAGCACACTTAACCGCCTGTACTCATACTCGTGGCTTTGCCCTTCAACACTTCTGAAAACGTAATCTCGCACAGGGTACACTTCGCTTTTAGCGCCGAAAACTGCGGCATTTTCACAAAATCGCGTAGCGTCGCCTTCACCCTCGCACACAATAAGGGCAGTGCGCTTTGTGTCCTCGCACAAAAGTGTTACAACATGCGCACGTGCAATA
Source organism: uncultured Bacteroides sp. (assembly GCA_964369785.1). Classification (GTDB taxonomy): domain Bacteria; phylum Bacillota; class Clostridia; order Oscillospirales; family Ruminococcaceae; genus Ruthenibacterium. Next base: position 3,886 of record CAYJHA010000044.1, on the reverse strand, counting down.
GGCGTTAAGCCGAAAAGTGCCACCGCACACGCCTTTGCGTTTGCGGCAGCAAGAAGTTTTTTGTATTCTGTTGTTTGTCTAATTAAAAAATTAAGCATTTAAACAGCACCTTGTAACATGGTTAGCGCAAAAATAATTACAATTAAAAACATAATACCATATACGGTAATTGCAAAAACAAGCGGCCCTTTACGGTAAAATGCGCTTTCGTCCAGTGGTGTGCGGCGCATATGGTTAATAGCACCGGAAAACGCAAGCGCCCCAAAAACAACAATTGCAACAATGACCAGCGGTAACACTATAATAATAAACGCAAAAGCTGTTATAATAAGCGACTCTTCATGTGCGGCGTCAACGGCGGGCGTGCGCGGCATAGCTAATAGCAAAAGCAACGCCAAAGCGCCGGCTGTCGGAAAAAGCGCAAATTTCAATGGCCGCTTAAACGATTTGTTCATAAACCGCTGTTCATCTCTTCGCAAAATAAAGCGCGCGGTAATTGCCCATAGTAGTAGCCCAAAAAAGTAACTTATTGCAGGGAAAATAAAAATTGCAAGTATGCTTGGGTTTAAATAAGAGTAAACTGTACCTGCAACGCACAAAATTAGCGATATTAAAATAAAAATTTCGTATTTGAATGATGTATTTTTAACTTTATCCATTATATTTGCTTTGTGCCTCCTTAATATTACTATCTATAATATACTCTACCGCGTGTCGAATATCGTCAAAACGTGTGCGAATTTTTTCATTTTCGCCCTGTGTGAAACGCGATAACACCCAATCTGCAAGTGCGTAGCTTGCATGTGGCTTTTCGCCAACGCCAATTTTAACGCGCGGAAAATTTTCGCCCATATAGTCTATAATGCTTTTTATGCCGTTGTGCCCGCCTGCACTGCCCTTTTCGCGTATGCGCAGCTTGCCTACATCTAGTGAAATATCATCAAATAAAACAATAACATTCTCACTTTTCACCTTATAATAAGCCGCCGCTTTGTTAACACTTACGCCCGATAAATTCATAAAAGTCTGTGGCTTTAAAAAAAGCACACTTTTACCATTTACTGTGGTTAATGCATAAAGTGCATCAAATTTAGAGCGTGTTATGCTTGTATTATAATATCTTGCAATGTCGTCAACAGCGCAAAAGCCAATGTTATGGCGTGTGTTATCGTATTTTTTGCCGGGGTTGCCAAGCCCCACAACAATAGCATCAATCGTCTTTTTTTTGAAAAACATTATTTTGAACCTTTTAGTTTATTTAGTGTGCAATTTGCGGTGATGTGGGACGGGGAATCCGCCCCTACAAATTTATTTTAATATGTGCAAATTCGCATACATTCAATATAGTATTTAAAATTATCAATTTTGCAGCGTTTTCGGGCGGCCAATGACCGCCCCTACAATCATATCAATGTGTGCAAGCCGCCACGGTGCGGCACGCATACAATGCGTTCCCTACAAAATTTGTCAGCAGCTAAAAGCAGAGCACTAGCCCTACAAATTTAATAACTAATCTCTAATAACTAATCTCTAACAACTAAATGAATAGCGCACTAACAGGCTTGTCTGTATAAATTCTTGCAATTGCCTCGCTCATTAATGCGGCAACACTTAACACTTTTATTTTGTCTATCTGTTTTTGCGGCGGTAAATTTATTGTGTCAAGCACAACTACTTCGTCCAGCACGCTGTTTTGCAAACGCTCTATTGCCGGGCCGCTTAAAACTGCGTGCGTTGCACATGCGCTAACGCTTTTTGCACCGCGCTCTACAACTGCCGCCGCCGCGTTTACAAGCGTGCCGGCTGTATCTATCATGTCATCTATAATTATAACGTGCTTGCCGTTTATGTCGCCTATTATATTCATAATTTCGCTCTCGTTCGCCTTTGGGCGGCGCTTGTCAATTATAGCAAGCGGCACGTCAAGGCGCTCTGCAAAAGTTCTTGCTCTGCTAACGCTTCCAAGGTCAGGCGACATTATAACAACATCGCTTGTGCTGGTTGCAATTTTGCGCTCAAAATACGGAATAAGAATAGAGCCGCCTTGCATATGGTCAACAGGTATTGTGAAAAAACCTTGAATTTGCGCAGCGTGTAAATCCATTGTCAAAACACGCTCTGCGCCTGCCGCAACTATTAAATCCGACACAAGCTTTGCAGTAATTGGGTCTCTTGCCCTGCTTTTTCTGTCTTGCCTTGCATAGCCAAAATACGGCATAACGGCAGTAATTCGCCCGGCACTTGCACGTTTCATTGCATCTATAATTATAAGCAGCTCCATTAAATTCCTGTTAACAGGCTGCGATGTGCTTTGCACTATAAAAACTTCACTGCCACGTACTGTCTCTCCTATTGAAATTTGTATTTCACCGTCGCTGAAAAGGCCAACATCGCACTTGCCCAGCGTTAAGCCAAGGCACGACGCCATGGCATTTGCAAGTGGTAAATTTGAATTGCCGCTAAAAATTTTTATGTCTTTACCGTGAATGTTCATTGCAATACACTCCTTTTAATGTACGTGTGTTTATTACGTGGCGTATTTAAAAGCTTAAAAAATTCAATGCTATAATTCGCTTTTCAAACTTTCAACAATTAAAACATTCACTTGCAATTCACTTACAGCATAAAAGTTTACATATACAAAACTTTAATTTATAAAGTGGCAAAGTGTAGTTTTAACAGTCAAGTTTTCTTGATTTATTATAATACTATTAGTATAATATGTAAATTTTCTACCCTTTGTCATCTGTATCGCTTGTGGTTTTTATCTTTGCCTTTTGTTTTTCAATGTATGGTTTAAGCTTGCCTTTCGCCCAATCTTCTTTTATATTTTGCGGTGCACGTGAAATTCCAAGTGCACCTCCCGGCACATCTTTCACAATAGTGCTTCCGGCGCCTATGTATGCGCCACTGCCAACTCTAACCGGCGACACAAGATTTGTGTTACAGCCAACAAACGCAAAGTCTTCAACCGTAGTTCTGTTTTTGCCGCCGCCGTCGTAGTTCGCAACAGACACGCCACAGCCGAAATTGCACCCTTTGCCCACATCACAATCGCCAACATAAGAAAGGTGGCTAACGCTTGTTGCCTCGCCTATTGTGCTGTTTTTCACTTCAACAAAATCTCCTAAATGCACACGCTCGCCAATAACACTGCCGGGGCGTATGTGGCAAAACGGGCCAATGCTTGCCTCGTCTTTTACTGTGCTGTCATACAGTTGGCTTGCGTTTATAGTGGCATCGTCGCCCACAATAGTGTTTTGCAACAGGCTGTTTGGCCCTATAACGCTGTTTTTGCCTATTTTAGTTGTGCCTTTAAGTATAGTGCCGGGCAAAATTGTTGCGCCTGCCTCAATTATTACCTCATCATCAATAAAAACCCCGTAATCTGACATAAAATTAACGCCCGCCTTTAAATGTTTTTCAAAACAAGCTTTAAAAGCGGCCGTTTTCTGCTCATATATTTTCAAATTATCTGAAAAGGACATGATGTACACCCCACTAATTTATTAGTTTTCACTACCTATTATAACCCCAACCCCACGTTTTTGCAAGGTATTATAAGTTTTTTTGCACAAAATTCACATGAAGAACACGCCAATATGTATTAATAATGCAGAAACTTAATTATTGTGTTATTTTTATAACAATAAACTGGCAATTTAGCATTTTTTTTGATATAATTACCATTACATTATGATATAAGCGCCACTTGCAAATACAACTAGTGATGGCGCTATCTAAAAAATGCGGCACAAAACATATGTGCTGACATAATTTATTTGGAGGTAAAAAATGGGTCATAAATATGTTTATTTGTTTTCGGAAGGAAACGGCACAATGCGCGAGCTACTTGGTGGTAAAGGTGCAAACCTTGCAGAGATGA
>CAYJHA010000043.1:2729-16238 GCA_964369785.1 uncultured Bacteroides sp. | reverse complement strand
CACACAGGTTCGCCCCTACACGAGAAGGTAAAATGGTTTAAAACACAAACCACAAACGAATATATTTGTGGCGTAAAAAACAATCTATACCCAAAATTTGATAAACATATTTGGCAAAGAGGTTACCACGACCACATAATAAGAAATGAAAAATCATATCTGGAAATTTGGGAATACATCGACACCAACCCATTAAAATGGGAATTGGATAAATACCATACAAAATAAGCACAACCTACATAAAAATAAATACCTGCGCCCGAAAAATGATAAACTAAACGGAGCAATAAAATGAAGTTTGACACAAACGCATTAAAATGGACAAACGAGCCGAAAGAATATTATATTTCCGATGAAAAAATAGAGATAAAAACACAGCCGAATACCGACTTGTGGCAGAGAACATACTACAAATTCAGAAACGACAATGCACCGGTTTTGCAAGCTCAAACGGCTGAAAAAGAATTCTCATTCACGGTTAAAGTGCAGTTTGACAGCAAGAATAACTTCGACCAAGCGGGAATTGCCGTTTATTTAAACAGCGAAAACTGGATAAAAGCATCTGTTGAATACGGCGACAAAGAAACAGCGTTTCTAGGCGCTGTTGTTACAAACAGCGGATATTCAGACTGGTCTACAACACGCATTTCAGCTGATATAAAAACAATGTGGTTTAGGCTTAGCCGCAGGGGTAGCGATTTTTGCGTAGAGAATTCTCTCGACGGCGAAAATTTTGAGCACATTAGAATTTGCCACATGTTTAATGTAGGTGAAAATGTCAGTTTTGGCGTTTATGCGTGTAGCCCCGAAGATGGTAAGTTTACAGCGACGTTTACAAACTTTGAAATGACACAGTGTAAATGGCCACTGCACACAGGGCAGCAGCCCGACGAAGACTTGATGTAAAAAGGATGTGTAACTATTAAAAACAAAAACGAACAGAATGGCAAAACTGAAAACAATAACAAAAGCGAAAAGAAAAGCAGTAAAATTGCCGTTATATGGCGCTTTTTAAGGCATAACATCTGGCACTTTGTTGCCGCGGCCGTTTTTGCCATGTTTCAAACAGGGTTTAACGCGCTTAACCCACAAATTATGCGTATAACTGTCGACTCAATTGTAGGCGACGAGCCTTTTGCTGTGCCGCAAAATATTATAACGATGCTGGGGCTTGAAAATATTGATACAATAAACGGGCTTTTAATTGCAGGTGCGGCCATTTTAATTTTCACTGTTATTGCAGGCGTGTGCGACTATATAAGCCGCATGGGCACAGCAAAATGTTCTGAGGGCTTTATAAAAAGAATGCGCGACGAGCTGTTTTGCCACATACAAAAACTGCCGTATTCATGGCATACCGACCACTCAACAGGCGACATAATACAGCGCTGCATTTCAGACGTAACAGTCATTCGCAACTTTGTAAGCACACAGTTTTTACAAGTAATAAAAACACTTTTTCTTGTTAGCATTTATTTTTCTATAATGTTTTCAATGAACGTGCAAATTTCAATTGTTGCGCTGTGTTTTGTGCCTATTGTTGTTGCATACACACTGTTTTTTAGGGCACAAATTGCACACCGCTTTTTACAGGCAGACGAGGCAGAGGGCGAGCTTACAACAGTAGTGCAAGAAAACTTGACAGGCGTGCGTGTTGTGCGTGCGTTTGGGCGTGAAAAGCACGAGACAGAGCAGTTTAACGAAAAGAACAATAACTGGGCGCACAGCTGGATAAACCTTGGGAAAGTAAGCAGTGTGTACTGGGCCACAAGCGATTTAATTACAGGCCTGCAAATTTTAACAGTTCTTACAGTAGGCGTTGTTTTTGCTGTGCGTGGCGATATAACACAAGGCGAGCTCATTGCTTTTATGAGCTACAACATGTCTATGGTGTGGCCTGTGCGTGCGCTTGGGCGTGTTTTGTCTGAGATGAGTAAGGCAGGCGTTTCTGTTGAACGTGTGCAGTATATTTTAAACGCAGAGCAAGAGGAAAACAGCGAAAAAGCACTAAAACCTGCTATGACAGGCGACATTGTGTTTAAAAATGTAACATTTGCTTATAGTGAAAAACTGTCGCCCGTTTTGAAAAATGCGAGCTTTACAGTGCCTGCCGGAAAAACATTTGCAATTTTAGGCAGAACAGGTAGCGGCAAAAGCACTATGATGCATTTGCTTGACAGGCTGTATAAATTACCTGAGAACTGCGGCAAAATTACAATTGGCGGCGTTGATATTAACGACATTGACTTAGCATACCTGCGAAGCAATATAGGCATTGTGTTGCAAGAGCCGTTTTTGTTCTCTCGCACTATAAAAGAAAATATAAGCGCTGTGAATTTAAGCGCAACATACCAGCAAATTAAAGATGTTGCAAAAACTGCATGTATTCACACGTCAATTAAAGAAATGGCAGACGGCTACGACACTATTGTGGGCGAAAAAGGCGTTACACTTTCGGGTGGGCAAAAACAGCGCGTTGCAATTGCACGTATGCTTTTAAAAAATGCGCCCATCAAAATTTTTGACGATTCGCTGTCTGCCGTTGATTCTAACACAGACGCAGAAATTAGAAAGGCACTTGCAGAGCACGAGGAAAACAGCACCGTTGTTTTAATATCGCACAGGGTTACAACGCTTATGCAGGCAGACGAAATTCTTGTGCTTGACGAAGGCAAAATAGTGCAACAAGGCACACACGACGAGCTTATAAAAGCAGACGGAATTTACAAGCAAATTTACGACATACAAATGAACAGCGAGGATAGGGCGCTTGTAGAACGTGGCGTTGAAAACGCCTGTGAAACAGGTGCTGTTGGAAATGCTGAGCCACAAACCACAATAAGTGCAAAACAAAAAGGCACACAAGAGAACGGAGGTGCGCAATAATGGCACGTGAAGAAAGAGTTTACGCCTCCGACATAGATATTAAAATGTGGAAAAAGATAATTCCTTACGCAAAAACGTATAAAAAAGCGTTTATTAAAATACTTGTGCTTATATGCGTGTGCGCACTTGTAGACATTCTTTTCCCTCTTTTTCAAAGCTATGCTATTGATAACTTTGTGCAAACGCAGAGCCTTGACGGCATTGTGCTTTTTGTTTTGGCATACCTTGGTGTTATTATGGTGCAACTTTTCAGCGTTATAGCTTTCACTCGTGCCTCCATGAAAATGGAGATGCTTTTTGGCAGAGACTTGAAAAAGCACCTATTTTACCACTTGCAAACACTGTCGCTTTCATATTATAACGTAACGCCGGTGGGCTATATTTTGTCGCGAATTATGAGCGACACAACCCGTATTGCAACGCTTGTTGCGTGGTCTTTGCCCGATTTAATGTGGTCTGTGTTTTACATTGTGGGCGTATTTATAGCAATGTTTGCGCTAAACCCAATGCTGGCACTTATTATAATTGTAGTTATGCCGGCAATTTCGTTGCTTACATTTTACTTTCAAAATAAAATACTGCACTGGAACAGAAAAGTGCGCAGAAACCAATCGAAAATAACAGGTGCACTAAACGAGGGCATAATGGGCGCTAAAACGTCTAAAACGCTTGTTATAGAAGAGCAGAATTTTAACGAGTTTGAAGTGCTTACAAAAGAGATGTACACATCAAGTGTAAAATCGGCACAGCTTTCGGCAATTTATATTCCGCTTGTTGTGTTTGTAAGCTCTTTACTGCTTGCAGTTGTGCTAACACGTGGCGGCTACCTTGTACACGAGCAACTTCTCGGCCTTGGTGTGTTGTCGGCGTTTGTAACGTATGCACTGGGTATTTTCGAGCCGGTTCAGCAAATGGCGCGAATTTTAGCGGATATTATTTCTATGCAAGCAGAGATTGAGCGCGTTACAGGCCTACTTGAAGAAAAGCCCATTGTTGTGGACACAAAAGAAGTAATAGAAAAATACGGTGATTGCTTTGAGCCGAAAAAAGAAGCGTTTGAGAAAATAAACGGCGACATAACGTTCGATAATGTTACTTTCATGTACCCCGACGGCAAAGATAATGTGCTTGAAGGCTTTAACTTGCACGTAAAAGCAGGCACAACCGTTGCAATAGTGGGCGAGACAGGCGCAGGAAAAAGCACGCTTGTAAATTTAGCGTGCAGGTTTTTCGAGCCAACGAGCGGCAAAATTCTTATAGACGGCAAAGACTATAAACAACGTAGCCAATTGTGGCTGCACAGCAACATAGGTTACGTTTTGCAGAGCCCGCAACTTTTTTCGGGCACTGTAATGGACAACATTCGCTATGGCCGCCTTGACGCAACAGACGAAGAAGTGTATGCGGCCGCAAAAGCTGTTAGCGCACATGAAGTTGTTGAAAAGCTTGAGCACGGCTACAATACAAAAGTGGGCGAGGGCGGCGACCACCTCTCAACAGGTGAAAAGCAGCTTATATCTTTTGCACGTGCCGTTATAGCTAACCCACGCATTTTTGTGCTGGACGAGGCAACTTCGTCTATTGACACGCAGACAGAACAGCTTATACAAGCTGCTATTGCACATATTTTGAAAGATAGAACGTCGTTTTTAATAGCGCACAGGCTTTCAACAATTCGCCATGCACACACAATTCTTGTGGTGAAAGACGGCAAAATTACGGATAGCGGCACGCATAAAGAGCTTATGGACAAAAAAGGTTATTACTTCGAGCTTTACAGCAAGCAATTTGAGGAAGAGAGTGCCATGAGGGTGCTGAATTAGCATTATTTATTGCGTAATTCGCAAACAATGGCAACAGGTGAAAGTTGTTTAATTCGGCGGCGTATCGGGATCCGAAACGCCGCCCCTACAATAGCGTGTTAATTTGGCGTTTGCCATAAAATTTGTTATAAACAAGGGGAAACAAAATGAAAGAGAAAAATTTAATTTTAGAATTATTGAAACTAATAGGGGTAACGGCAGCCGGCTGGATATTATGGGTTTTTATTTTTTCGTCTGCTTCGTCGGGGGCTGAAACAGATATTGAACCGTTTCCCGGTGCAAGCATGGCTTTCGGTTTTATCACCGCCGTTATTGTTTTGTTCATAATGGAGTTAAACTCTGTGAATTTATTAAAACAGAGAGTTAACCAATCGCTTAATAACATTACAATTGCAAACAATAGGGCTGACAGCCTTCTTGAAAAAGCTAATAAAGTTGCTAAAAAATATATGATATTTGAAACCGATGTTGTATCTGACATTGCCTCAGCAATTAAACCCGGGAAAAATTCATCTAAAAGCATTAAAAACTCGTCTGCGTTCGAACAACGAATAAATGAATTTCCGGAGCTGAAATCTAATGAAGCAGTTATGGAGTTGCTCAATCAATTGCGTGAAAGTGAAAATATTATTGCCGATTTTAAGCTAGACCATAATAATTTTGTTGCCAAATATAATTATAATATCAATTCGTTTCCGATTATCATTTTAAAAGGTGCTTTAAAAGCGACTGAATTTTCTTTTTATAGCGATGATAGAGATTTGGTTTCCGACGAGGCTTTGGGCATATAAAAATATAGCATTAACCAAATAGTATACTGCGCTTTTGGCTACTTGCAGTGTGCTTTGTTGCGCTGAGCAAATTTGTCTCTACAAGAAGTACATCTTCGCCCACTTTTTTTATGTCACTCCACGGTATAAAAATGTCGTCTTCTCTGCCGAAAAAGCCGAAAAATTTCATGCGCCCGTATATTACAACGTGCGAAATAAGCGCGTCTTTTTCCGAGAAAACAACATCGTCTACATTGCCAAGGTTTGTGCCGCTTGAAATATTTATAACACTGCGCTCGCATAGTTCACTTACAGTCATAATTTGCTCCATTCTGCCCGCTTTATATAAATTATTGGCACTTTGTGAAAAGCGGCAAACATAATTCAGTGCACAACTTTACTAATATATATTGCTCTGGTGTAATAATTTATGCAACAGCACAAAAAACAAGCAAAAATTTATTAATAGTGCATAAACGCTTGCAATGGCGCGAATATTATGCTATAATGCTTACATTAGAATAAATTGACGAAAGAGTGGCTTGCAAAGGCCGCTCTTTGCTGTTTGTGTATTAATACTAAAAAAAGCAGGTAAAATATGGCGAAAAAGCAAAAAAACGAAAGCGCAAATTCAAACGTTAACAAGGCGAGTACCGCGGCAAAAGTTGAAGAGTTAATATTGCCCGCAATTACACAGCTTGGCCTTCGTATTTGGGAAGTTCGCTTTGAAAAAGAGGGCCCCGATTGGTTTTTGAGAATTTATATTGACAGAGATGAGCCCCTTGACATGCAAACGTGCGAAGACGCAACACGTGCAATTAACCCTATAATAGACGAAGCAGACCCTATTGCAGAGAGCTATTACATGGAAGTTGGCGGCCCGGGCCTTGGGCGAAAGCTTACAAAGCAAGAGCACTTTGACATTATGAAAAACAAGCGCATTAAAGTGCGTTTTATACGTGCTGAGAAGTACGGCGAAAAAGAACTTGCAGGTACACTTTTGGAAAAAGAGAAAAAAGTGCTGAAAATGCAAACCGATGAAAAAACACTTGAAATTGACATGGCAGACGTAAGTTATGTTAAATTATACGACGATGAAATGTACGAATAATTTTAATTAACAAGTCTTACAATAAAATAAATTAAAGAATGGATGATTACAAAAATGAATGCCGAATTTTTTGAAGCGATTACCCTTTTAGGACACGAAAAAGGGCTTGACCCACAATACTTAATGGAAAAGGTAAAAGGGGCAATTATAATAGCGGTTAAAAAAGATTATGAGGTAGATGAAGAAAACGTTAAAGTTGTTATGGACGCCGAAAAAGGCAAATTTAGCGTTTCTATAATAAAAGAAATAGTTGAAGAAGTAGAAAATAAAAACACACAAATTTCACTTGCTGAAATACAAAAAAAGCGCAAAACAGCAAAAGTGGGCGGCACTGTTACAACGCCGCTTAAAACGAAAGATTTTAGAAGAATTGCCGCACAAACGGCAAAGCACGTAATACGCCAGGGAATTAAAGAGGCAGAGCGCAGCCAAATGTATGCCGAAATGCAAAGCAAAGAGCACGAAATTTTAAGCGCTGTTGTTGTGTCAACAGACAGCGTAAAGGGCATTGCCTCGCTTGAAATTGCAGACGGTAACGTTGTTACACTGCCAAGAAACGAGCAAGTGCAAGGTGAAATGCTGAACATTGGCGAGAGAATTCGCGTTTATGTTGTAGATGTGCTTTCAGGCGACAGAGGCCCGAAAATGATGATTAGCAGAACGCACCCCGGGCTTGTAAAGCGTATGTTTGAAATGGAAGTGCCTGAAATTTTCGATGGCACTGTTGAGATAAAAGCCATTAGCCGCGAGGCAGGCGCAAGAACGAAAATGGCTGTGTATTCAAAAGATGAAAACGTAGACCCGGTGGGCGCTTGCATTGGCCCAAGGGGCCAGCGTGTTGCTAACATTGTAGATGAGCTTAGTGGCGAAAAGATAGACATTGTGCCGTGGAGCGAAGAGCCCGAACAATTTATTGCCGCCGCACTTAGCCCGGCAAGCGTTGTAGATGTACAAATTTTAGAGGGCGAAAACAAGAGCTGTCGTGTTACAGTGCCTGATCATCAACTCTCGCTAGCAATTGGTAACAGGGGGCAAAATGCACGCCTTACAGCACGTTTAACAGGTTATAATATTGATATAAGGCCCGAGAGCGGATACTACGGCGAGGAAGAGGCCGAGCAAAAGGAGTAGCGCTCTGCCCCTGTCCGCCCCGAAACGCGGCAAAATTGATGACATTGCGCAAATAGGGCGAAATGTAGGGGCGGTCATCGGCCGCCTGCACGTTGCAAATTTGATGACATAGCGCAAATTTGTTGCACAAATTAGCAATTATCAGAACGGAGACAGTTATGACGCAAAAAAAAGTTCCGCTGCGCAGGTGCATGGGCTGTTATGAATCGAAACCGAAAAAAGAGCTTGTGCGTGTTGTGAAAAATAGCGCAGGCGAAGTTAGCCTTGACACCGTGGGCAAAAAGCCCGGCAGGGGGGCGTATGTGTGCGCAAGCGCACAGTGCCTTGCAAAAGCGCGAAAGGCGCGCAGAATAGAGCGCGTTTTAGATTGTGTTATAACCGAGCAGCTGTATGACGAGATGATAAGCGAGATACAAAAGGGGGATACAGGTGCAGGATAAAGTTTTGTTTTCGCTTTCACTGGCAAAAAAGGCAGGCGCACTTGTTATGGGTTTTGACGCAGTGAAAGACAGCGTTTACAAATATAAAGCGCACATTGTGCTTTATACAAGCGATATGTCGCCAAAAAATGTGCTGCGAATACAGCGCTTTTGCGAGGGCATAGTGCAAGCGAAAGAGTTGCCGCTTGAGAAAGAAAATTTACTGAGCATTACAAGAAAACCAACGGGCGTGTTTGCCCTTACAGACAAAAATTTAGCAATACTGTGCACAAATGCACTAAAGCCTTTTGAACAAGGCGGGCTTTCAGCCGAAATCAAGGAGGAAAATGAATGATAATTAAACATAAATTGAGCGACATTGCCAAAGATTTGAGCAAGCAGAACAAGGAAGTTATTGAACTGCTTGAAAACTTCTCGGGCGAGGCAAAAAAGCATACTGCGCTCCTTTCGGGTGATGAGCTGAACTTTGTATTTGAACATTATACAAAGCAAGGTGCTGTTGATAACCTTGAGGAATATATGCAGCTTATGAAGCCGCGCAAAAAAGAAGAAGCGCCAAAAGCCGAGGCGCCAAAGCCGCAGAAGAGCGTGCAAACAAGTGCGCCAAATGCAGGCAAGAGCACAACAAATCAGCCGCAAAGAACTGCGCAAACAGGCAATGCACAAGGTGCTAGAGCACCACAAACGGCACAAAAAGTGCCGGCAAAACCTGCAACGGGTGGCGGTGCGAACACAGCAAACGGCGCAAATAAGCCGGCGCATGTGCAGCCGCAAAGGCCTGTTCATCATGCCGCAAAACCGCCGGAGGCACCTAAAAAAGAGCGCGAGCACCGCAAACCGCCTGAGGCAAGGAAAGAGCGTATTCGTGCATTTAAGCCCGAAAAAGAGAACAAAGCGGCTGCTGAAAAACGCGAGGTTGTAACTGTTACTATTGACACACGCACAACAGACGTTAACCTTGATAAATTTAACGATAAATATACAGAGCTTGCATCTGCTAAAAATATAGAAAACCGCCGCAAACCAATGCCTACCGGTAACAAGCAAAAATTTGGCAATAAAAACAGGTTTGGCGGCAGAAACACAGGCAATTTTGGCAAAAAACGTGTGGAGACAGAAGCAGAGCGCCTTCAAAGAATTCAGCTTGAAAAGGCAAGAAAAGCACAGCTTAAAGTGTCAATTCCCGACGCAATTACAGTAAGCGAGCTTGCAAGCCGCCTGAAAGTAAACGTTGCACAGGTTATTAAAAAACTTATGGGCCTTGGCGTTATGGCAACTATGACAGAGGAAGTAGATTTCGATACAGCGTCAATTGTAGCAGAAGAACTTGGCGCAAAAGTTATACACGAAGTGCACGTTACAATTGAAGAGCGCCTGTTTGAAATTGACGAAGACGACGACGAAAGCTTGCAAGAGCGCCCACCCGTTGTTGTTGTAATGGGCCACGTTGACCACGGTAAAACGTCTATTCTTGACGCTATTCGCAAAACACGCGTTACAGAGGGCGAAGCAGGCGGAATTACACAGCACATAGGTGCATACCAAGTTGAAGCGAACGGCAAAGCAATAACATTCCTAGACACACCCGGGCACGAGGCGTTTACATCAATGCGTGCAAGGGGCGCAAACTTAACTGATATAGCCGTGCTTGTTGTTGCGGCAGACGACGGAATTATGCCGCAGACAGTAGAGTCAATAAACCACGCTAAAGCGGCAGGTGTTAGCATAATAGTAGCTATTAATAAAATTGATAAGCCTGAGGCAAACCCCGACAAAGTTATGGAGCAACTTACACAGCACGAAATAGTGCCCGAAGCTTGGGGCGGCGATGTTATTTGTATGCCTGTTTCGGCAAAAACAGGCCAAGGCATTACAGATTTGCTTGAGATGATAAACTTAACATCAGAAGTTAAAGAACTAAAAGCAAACCCTGACAGACGTGCAAAAGGTGCCGTTGTTGAGGCAAGGCTTGACAAGGGCAAAGGCCCGGTTGCAACAATTCTTGTGCAAAAGGGCACACTAAAACAGGGCGACGTTATAATTGCAGGCACTGCCGTTGGCAGGGTGCGCGTTATGAGCGACGACCAAGGCAATGTGCTTGCAGAGGCAGGCCCGTCTATGCCTGTTGAAATTACAGGCCTTACAGCTGTGCCAAGCGCAGGCGATTTGTTTGACGCTGTTGAAGACGAAAAACTTGCAAGAGAACTTGCAGACAGACGCGCAACACAAACTAAAGAAGACCAGTTTAACGCGTTCAAAAAGGTTACACTGGACAATTTGTTCAGCCAAATTGCAGAGGGTGAGCGCAAAGAGCTTGCTATAATTGTAAAGGCAGACGTGCAAGGTAGCGCCGAGGCTGTGAAACAAAGCCTTGAGAAGATTTCAAACGAAGAAGTTCGTGTGCGTGTTATACACACAGGCGTTGGCGCAATTAATAAATCTGACATAATGCTTGCCAATGCGGGTAATGCTATAGTTATTGGCTTTAACGTAAGGCCTGATGATGTTGCAAAAGCTGAGGCGGCAAGCGCCGAAGTTGAAATGCGCATGTACAGGGTTATTTACGACGCCATTAACGATGTGACAGACGCCATGAAAGGTATGCTTGCACCGAAATACCGCGAGGTTGAACTTGGCCGTGCAGAGGTTAGAAACGTGTTCAAAATTTCTTCGGCAGGCACAATTGCAGGCTCGTACGTTAAAGAGGGTAAAATTACACGCAACGCAAAAATACGCCTAGTACGCGACGGAATTGTTATTACAGAAGACGAGATTGACTCACTTCGCCGCTTTAAAGACGACGTTAAAGAAGTGGCCACAAGCTTTGAGTGCGGTATAGGGCTTGTAAAATACACCGATATTAAAGAGGGCGACATTTTCGAGGCGTTTATTATTGAAGAGTACAGAGATTAAAACAATGCTGTAAAGCGGAGGTATTTATGCCACAAAGTAAAAACATGGGGCGCCTTAGCGAGGACATGAAACGCGAGGTTATATCTATAATTCAAGAGATGAAAGACCCGCGTGTCCAAGGCTTTTTAACTGTAATGCGCCTTGAAGTTACGCAAGATTTAGCCATGTGCAAAGTGTATGTAAGTATGCTTTCTAAAGAAAAAACCACTGACGAAGCAGTAAAAGCGCTTAACAAAGCGGCTGGACATGTTCGCAGTGAAATTGCAAAGCGTATGCACATAAGAAAAGCACCCGAAATGCGCTTTATTGCAGATGCCGGCACAGAGTATGCAGGGCACATCAACGATGTTATAGCAGAGCTGCACAGAAAAGACGGCGTTAAATAACAACAAGGCCGCCCTGCATATAAAAGTGCAATTAACAGCAGAACGGAGAAAATATGAGCGAAAACCTAGATATTGCAAATGCAGTTGAAAAATTAATTAATGCTGAAAATGTGCTTATATTGTGCCATAAGAACCCGGACGGGGACACAATAGGCACAGCGGCGGCACTTTGCCATGCACTGAAAACTTTGGGCAAAACAGCTGCTGTACTTTGCGCCGATGAAATATCAGACAGATACGCCTATACACAAATTACTATGTTCGAAAAGCAGTTTGAGCCTAAGTTTGTTGTGGCAGTAGATGTGGCAGGCATGCAACTTTTTGGCGAGGCCATTGAGGAGTATACAAGGCAAATTGACATGTGCATTGACCATCACCCGTCTAACCCCGGCTTTGCAGATTTTCTTTTGCTTGACGCAAATGCGGCGGCAACGGCAGAGCTTATGCACGAGGTAATTTTGCAAATGGGCGTTGAAATTACACCCGTTATTGCCGATTGCCTGTACACAGGCCTTGCAACAGACACAGGGTGTTTTAGGTTTGCAAACACAACGGCAAGAACACACGGTGTAGCACAAAGCCTTATAGAAAGCGGTGCAAATGTTATAGAACTTAATGCGTCGCTGTTTGAAAATAAAAGCAAAAGCCGAATTGCAATAGAACGCGTGGCACTTGACAGCCTTGAGTATTACTTTGAAGGTAAGTGCGCGGTTATATCTATTTCGCTTGAGCAAATGGAAAAAATAGGCGTTGAGCCGACAGATTTAGAAGGAATTACCGCAATACCGCGTGCAATTGAGGGCGTTGAAGCAGGCGTTACACTGCGCCAGCAAGAAGTAGGCAAATATAAAGTAAGCGTTCGAACAAAGCGCGGAATTAACGCCTCGCAAATTTGCATAGGGCTTGGCGGTGGCGGCCACGAGCAAGCCGCAGGCTGTGAAGTTGTGGGTAGCTTAGAAAGTGCAAAACAAGCTGTTTTGGCAGAGGTTGAGCGCCATATGAAAAACGCTTAAACTTTAGATAGCTATTTAATGACAACAACTTAGCAACGCAAAACAACGAACGAGAAATGTGTAGGGGCGGTTATCGGCCGCCCGTTATGGGTGCATTATGCACCTATGAAAAGTTTTGTGGCATCAACCTTTAAGTGGTTGACACTAGATAGTATTAGTTATTTATTTTATTTAAGCAAATGAAAAGACGGAAAAATGAGGTTGTTTACCAAAAGCGAGGACGTTAGCTGAAAATGACAGGTATTTTGATAATGAACAAGCCCGAGGGCTTTACATCATTTGATGTAGTGGCAAAATTAAGAGGTATATGTGCAACACGCCGCATAGGGCATTCCGGAACGCTGGACCCTATGGCTACGGGCGTGTTGCCTGTTTTTATAGGCGAGGCAACAAAAGCCGTGGACATGCAAGAAAACGCCGACAAAACTTATGAGGCAACTTTTTTGCTAGGCGTAAAAACAAATACCGCCGATATAACGGGCGAAGTTGTACAGAAAATGCATGTAGATGAGGCGATTGACGAGCATAAAATTAAAGAAGTTTTGCAAAAGTTTGTAGGCGAGTGCGAGCAAATACCGCCAATGTACTCTGCCGTGAAAATAAACGGTGTGCCATTATATAAACTAGCAAGAAAAGGCGAAGAAGTGGCACGAAAAGCGCGAAAAGTGACAATTTACAGCGCGGATTTTTTGCAAAAAACAGGCGACAACGAGTATAAAATACGCGTGCATTGCTCAAAGGGCACGTACATAAGAACGCTTATAGAAGACATAGCAAGCGCACTTGGTACGTGCGGCACAATGACGGCGCTTTGCCGCACAAAGGCAGGCACATACAGCTTAGAAAATGCTGTGACTTTTGATGTAGTGCAGTTAGCAAAAGACAGCGGAACATTGGAAAGTAAACTTTTAAGCATAGGCACGGTGTTTGAGCACTTGCCAAAGCTTACGGTTAACGATATAATTTACAAACGCCTTATAAATGGCGCACCAACGTATAAATTTAAAGCGCAAGATGGAGATTACAGCGTGCTTTT
>CAYJHA010000043.1:0-2629 GCA_964369785.1 uncultured Bacteroides sp. | reverse complement strand
GGCGTTTGCACCGTAAAAGACAATGTTTTAACAGCTAAAAAAATATTTGTGCGGTTATAAGATGAACATTTTGTAGGGGCGGTCATTGGCCGCCCGCCACGCTGCAAAAAGGCTTACGTAAACCATAACTAAGGGGCAACACCTTCCTTGCGGCTAACTACTATTATATGCAATTAATTTTCAAGAGGTTAATAATGCAGAAATACACAAAACTCGAACAAATTAATAAGCGGGCAAAAACTGCGGTGGCACTGGGTTATTTCGACGGTGTGCACATAGGGCACCGCAAAGTTATAAACGCGGCTGTGCAAGTGGCGGCAGAAGAAAATATAGACAGCGCTGTTTTTACGTTCAATTTGCCCGAAAGCGTTCAAAACATAAAAGGCAGCCGCATTTTTTCACAAGAAGAAAACGAGCGAAGAATAAAGAGTTTAGGCATTAACCACTACTATTGCCCCGAGTTCTCGCACTTTTGTATGTTTACACCCGAAGAATTTGTGCGCACTGTTTTACACGAAAATTTGCACGCGCAGTATGTTTTTTGTGGCGAAAACTTCAAATTTGGAAAGGGCAAAAGCGGCGATGTTGAGGAGCTTAAACGCTTGTGCGAAAAATACGGTATAAAGGCGTATATTATTGAAACAGCGAACTATAAGGGCGAGGCGGTGTCGTCTACACGAATAAGAAATTGCCTTGGAACAGGTGACTTGGAAAGCACGAACTACATGCTAGGCGATTATTACAGCATAGATTTTAAAGTGAAGCATGGCGAAAAAATTGGCAATACATTGGGCTTTCCTACTATTAACCAGGTGTATTCTGAAAGCATGGCACAGCTGAAAAGCGGTGTTTACATTACAAGTGCCCTTGTTAATAATGTTATGTACAAATCAGTTACAGGCATTGGAAACAGGCCTACGTTTGGCGGCAAAAGCTTAACGTGTGAAACATTTATACTAAATTTTAATGGCGAAATTTACGGTGAAAAAGTTGATGTGTGTTTTTACAAGTTTCTAAAACCGACTGTTAAATTTAACACAAAAGAAGAATTAAAGCAGTATATAAACAGCGCTGTTTTAAGCGCTGAAGAATTTTTTACTGTTATTGTTTAAATTAATTTATAATATTTTTGGTACGCTTTTATAATAAAAGAAACGGAGAACAAGATGAGTACAATAAGCGCAGAGCGAAATTTAACACTTTTAATGGACTTTTACGAGCTGACAATGGCGGCAGGCTATTTTGAAGAAAATTACGTTGAGAAAATAGGCGTTTTCGACATGTTTTTCAGAAGAGTACCTGACGGCGGCGGCTTTGCCATTGCGGCAGGGCTTGAACAGCTGTGCCAAGTTATAGACAGCCTGCATTTTTCTGAAGAGGATATAGAGTATCTGCGCGGTAAAAAAATATTCTCTGAAAAGTTTTTGGAATATTTGAGAAATTTCGAGTTTCACTGCAATATATACGCAGTGCCGGAGGGCACACCCATTTTTCCGCAAGAGCCCATTGTAATTGTAGAGGGGCCTATTATTGAAGCACAGCTTATAGAGACACTGTTGCTTGTTACAATTAACCACCAAAGCCTTATTGCCACTAAAACCAGCAGAATTGTACGTGCGGCAGAGGGGCGTGCGGTGTTCGAGTTCGGCTCACGCCGTGCGCAAGGGTATGACGCGGCAGTTTTGGGCGCAAGGGCGGCATATATAAGCGGCGTTGCGGCAACAGCGTGCGTGCTTGCAGATAGGGAGTTTGGCATACCTGTTGTGGGCACAATGGCGCATAGCTGGGTGCAAATATTCGACACGGAGTATGAGGCGTTTAAGGCGTACGCGAATAATTACCCGAACAATTGCATATTACTTGTTGACACATACAGTGTTACAAAAAGCGGCATACCGAACGCAATTAAAGTGTTCGATGAGGTGCTAAAGCCACTGGGCAAACGCCCTAAAGGCGTAAGAATTGATTCGGGCGACATTGCATACCTGTCAAAAAAAGCACGTAAAATGCTTGATGATGCAGGATATGAAGACTGCCCAATTTGCGCTTCAAATTCACTTGACGAGTACATTATACGTGACCTTTTGTTGCAGGGTGCAAAAGTTGACACATTTGGCATAGGCGAAAATTTAATAACAGGTAAAAGCGACCCTGTTTTCGGCGGCGTTTATAAGCTTGTTGCCACAAAAACAAACGGCGAATACGCGCCAAAGATAAAAATTAGCGAGACAGAAGAAAAAATGACTATACCGCACCTTAAAAAGGTGTATAGAATTTACGACAGGCAAACAAATAAAGCAATGGCAGACTATATAACAATGCACGACGAAGACCTTGATGAAGAGCTTCCAAACGGCATTACGCTTTTTGACCCTGTGCAAACGTGGAAAAAGCGCACGTTTGAAAATGTGTATGCTAAAAGGCTTGATAAACCTGTGTATTTAAACGGCAAGCGTGTTCACACACCGCTTACTATTAGCCAGGTGCGTGAAAATTGTGCAAAAGAGATTAAAACGCTGTGGGACGAAGTGATGCGTTTTGAGTTCCCACACAAGTATTATGTTGATTTATCGGAAAAACTTTGGAACGAGCGCAGAATTTTACTTGAGAAACTGTCGGCGAAAAAATA
>CAYJHA010000042.1:14481-16870 GCA_964369785.1 uncultured Bacteroides sp. | reverse complement strand
TATACCCAAAGGTTAAATGCTTAGAAGTTAGCTTTTGTTGTGACGGCATAGACCCCGAAGTCCCAACTGAAAAATATATGGCTGTGTCAAAGCACCGGGTTACCCACTATCTCGATATCGTGGACGAGAGCAAGTTTACAGAACTTGTTGCTTGGATAAAAAGGTCATATATTTTAACGCAAAAACCGAACAATGATTTTAACGTATAAATTATGATAAAATAAATTTCACTAATATATAAGCTTTGCACTTGTTTGCCTTTGTGCTGTGTTTGTAAAGCGGCCCACATATAACACGAAACATTTGTGTTATATGTGGGCCGCTTTGGTAACGTGTATGTAAGCTTTTGTTAAACTTTAAATAGTGTAAACAGGCTATTCAAGCACTTATGTGTGCAATCTGTTTAATAAAGCGGAAACTTTGCAACAAGCTCTGCCACTGCTTTTTTAGTGTCGTCTTTTGTCTCTTCAAAATTAAAAATACAGTTTTTAATAAAGCCGGCAATGCTCTGCATTTCCTTTTCGCCAAAACCACGTGTTGTAACGGCAGGCGTGCCAATTCTAACACCGCTTGTAACAAACGGGCTTTGTGGGTCATTTGGAACTGTGTTTTTGTTAACTGTTATGTTAACTTCATCAAGGCGTGCTTCAAGCTCTTTGCCTGTAATGTCTGTGCCGCGTAAATCAATTGTCATCAAGTGGTTGTCTGTGCCGCCCGACACTATATTTACGCCGTTTTCTTGAAGTGCTTTTGCAAGCGCCGCAGCGTTTTTAACTATGTTATGTTGGTATGTTTTGAACTCCGGTTTCATTGCCTCGCCAAAACACACGGCTTTTGCCGCAATTACGTGCATTAGTGGGCCGCCCTGTGTGCCGGGGAAAATAGCTTTGTCTATTGCTTTTGCATACTCTTCTTTGCACAAAATCATGCCGCCGCGTGGGCCGCGCAGTGTTTTGTGCGTTGTTGTTGTAACAACGTCTGCATACGGCACGGGGTTTTCATGCTCACCGGCTGCAACAAGGCCTGCAATGTGCGCCATGTCCACCATGAAAATTGCGCCCACTTCTTTTGCAACTTCGCTTATGCGCTTAAAGTCTATTGCCCTTGAATACGCCGACGCACCTGCCACTATCATTTTTGGCTTGTGCTCACGCGCTTTGTTCTCAAGGTCTTCATAGTCTAAAAAGCCGTTTTCATCAACGCCGTATGCTATGAAGTTGTAGTTTTTTCCGCTCATGTTAACGGGGCTACCGTGCGTTAAGTGCCCACCGTTTGATAAGTCCATGCCAAGTACAGTGTCGCCCACTTCTAAAAGTGAAAAGTAAACGCCAAGGTTCGCATTTGCACCCGAGTGCGGCTGAACGTTTGCATGGTCTGCACCGAAAATTTTGCACGCACGTTCAATTGCTATGTTCTCAACAACGTCTACACATGCACAGCCACCGTAGTAGCGGCGGCCCGGGTAGCCCTCTGCATATTTGTTTGTAAGCACACTGCCCATTGCGGCAAGCACAGCAGGCGTAACAACATTTTCCGAAGCAATAAGCTCGATGTTAGACTGCAAGCGTTTCAGCTCGCTGTCCATTGCGCTTGCAACTTCTTTGTCGTAGTTACCTACAAACCCTATTGTGTCAATCATCTCATTAAACATTTATATAGCCTCCAAAAATTAAATTAATTACTTTTTTATACTAACATTATAATTATAATGCAAATTGATGTTGTGCACAAGTGTTAATGTGTGTTATATTATAATAAATTGAAAGGTATTTTAATTTATGAGAACAAAAAAAGACACAATTTTGATTATAGAAGCATTAAAAAAAGAGTACCCCGTGCCCGAGTGTACCCTTAGTTATAACGATGCATGGCAACTTTTAGTGGGTGTGCGCCTTGCCGCACAGTGCACAGACGCACGCGTTAATGTGGTAACGCAAAAACTTTTTGAAATTTACCCAACACTTGAAAGTTTAGCCGCTGCAACAGCGCAAGAAATTGAAGAAATAGTGCGCCCGTGCGGCCTTGGCAACAGCAAAGCGCGAGACATACACCTTATGAGCAACATGCTTATAAACGTATACGGCGGCAACGTGCCAAAAGAAATGGACGAGCTTTTAAAACTGCCCGGCATTGGCCGCAAAAGTGCAAACTTAATACGTGGAGATATATTTAAACTGCCTGCTGTTGTAACAGACACACATTGCATACGCCTTTCAAACAGGATAGGCTTTGTGAAAGATACAAAAGAGCCGCATAAAGTTGAAAAAGCGCTTTTAAAAGTTTTGCCGCCCGAAGAGAGCAGTGATTTTTGCCACAGGTGCGTTATGCACGGAAGGGCAGTGTGCACTGCAAGAAAGCCGATGTGCGAGGGGTGCTGTTTAAAGGGGTT
>CAYJHA010000042.1:6176-14381 GCA_964369785.1 uncultured Bacteroides sp. | reverse complement strand
TTTATCCAAATACATACACAAAACCGTTATATCATCAGGCCTTTTTGCCCTTGCGCCTGCGTCTTTCGCTATGCGTTCTGCAAGTGTTTTTGGTGGCACATTGCCTGCGGCGGCAAGCATTGCACATATTCTTTCTTTGCCGCTCTCAAGCGCACCGTCGCTTATAAGCACAACAGTGTCGCCCTGCTCCATTTGCATTGTGCTTGCCCTGCCTGTAACGTTGCCCAGTATGCCTATGGGTAAACTGTCGCCCTCTAAAACAGTAACAACGCCGTGCCGCACAAGAAACGACGCTACTGCGCCGGCTTTAAACAAATTAGCCTTGCCTGTATATAAATTCACCGTCACAGCGTCAAGCGTTGCACCGCTGTCGCTTTCGCCTTTAAGTGCAAGTGCCACGTTAACAAGGCGTGCGGCCTCACTTGCGGCAAAGCCGGCTGTCATAAGCTTTTCGCAAAGCGTTGCAGCCAAATTGCCGTCCACTGCGGCATAGCGCCCTGTGCCCATTCCGTCGCATAAAAGCGCATGTGCACAGCCCCTCAAATCAGAAAAAGTCTTGCACGCGTCGGCAGAAACATCTCCCCTTGCGGCAAGTGAGCTTACACCGAATTTTGGCACAAAGAGCGTTTTTTGCACAAATGTTAGGCGTGTTGACGCATAAATATTCTCATACCGCACAGGCGCAAATTTGCACTTGCAAATAACGGAAACCTCACTTGTTATCATAGAAAGTTCCTCTGCCGTAAACGTCATACGCACAAGCTGAACAACAGCGTTTAAACAGCCGTAACTGTCTGTTGAAACGCTAATTTCTATCGTCTCGGCGCCAAGTTCTGTAAAAAGGCGCTCTAGGCGTTTTTCTTTGCGCCTATCAGGCATTTCTTCCCTGTACACTTGCCCTGCAAGCCCTGCAATTGCCACTGCCATTGCGTTATATTGCTCAGTAAGTGCCGCGCGCATTGTTTTGCTTGCAAGGCTTTGTGTGCGCTGTTGCACACTTGTTCTGTAAACAGTACTAAGCCCTGATGTAAGCCGCTTTGGCAGTGTGCACGTGCTTAAAAGCGGCTCGGGTAAATCTGCCGGGGTTACGTATCCGCGGCTTTGCAAAACGTACTGCATGTTGTTAAAAGCGTCAAACACATTGCTACCGCCGTCACCCCAACACGTACTGCATTTATCGCAATTTTTACACACTGCGTTTGTCACTGTGTCGCACACATCACTGTACGTTTTTATTTGGCCCGGCAAGCGCTGGCAAACGGCATTTAGCGTTGTACCCACAGAAGAAAGCGCACTTGATACCATTTCGAGCCTGCCCGACAATGTTGTTACAGTTGCACGCCCAAGCGGCGCCGCGGCACCTATATTAACTTTTGCAAATACTTTGGCAGGCATTATCATTATAATAATACACGCACATAAAAGCTCTGCCATAAAAAGCAAACCCACAGTAACACTGCCTGCCGCCGGCACACCTATAAAGCCCGTTAATAAAAATATAAGGCACGTTAATGCACGGCTTTCGTGCAGGAAATAGCCTGCTATAAGGCCGCTTGCACTTATTGCAAAGCCCACATATAAAAGCGCAGGGTCAACGGCGAAAAGCGCAATGCTTACGCCAACGCCCACAAGTGCGCCGCTGTATTCCCTGCCCGACATGCACGCAAACAGCACAAACACAGCGCTTAAAATATTCACAAGGTTTATGCCCAAAAAGCTGTAAGGGCTAACAGTAATTAAAGCTGATATAAGTACAAAAAGCACTGCGGCACGGCTTTCACCCGAAAGGCGGTTTATGTGCGCCCACGATGTAGTAAGCCCACGCCGTAGAAGCACGCTTGCCCCAAAAATAATTATACTTTGAGAGAATATGTAAAGTATTGCTTCAACACTAGAATTGCCGCTTGCTGTTTCCATAGCCAGCGCAACCGAAAAGTAGCTAATGCTTGCAATAAAAGAATAAACAGGTAGCTTGTGGTTTGCTTTTTTGAAAAAAGGGAAAAAAGTTTTAAACACACCAATTACTATAACGGTTATAAGGTACGGTGCGGCGCTATCCATAGTAAGCGAAAGCGCATAGCCTATTGCCGCACCGGCAAACACCATAAAAGAGTATGGCGTAGGCACAGCGGCGGCAAAGCTTAAAGCAAGTGGGCGCATATCGCCGAAAACAGGCGCAAAAGCCGCAAGCAAACTTATGCCTGCACAGCATATTTGCAACAAAAACGGCTTTACCCCCAAGGCAACTTTTTTAATTTCGGGCACGGCATTTATAGGGCGAACAATAGCGGACATATTTTTATTCTCCATTCTGCCGCTATAATAAATTTTGTGTGATATATTGCAATTTTGCGGCATACAAATATTATATGGTGGTGCGTTTCGGCTATTTTGTCGTGTTTTGCTGCAATTTTTTAATTTTTTTATTTCTTTTAGCAATATTTTGGCGTTTTTTAATTTGGCGGTAAATAAGCAAATTTTAAAAGGCAAATTTTAACATGTTTTTGGCAAAAACAGCAAAAATTCAGCTTAGAGTAAAAAATTGTAACTATGCTTGTTTTTTTGTCGTACCTACGATATTTCCTTAGCACATTGCACAAAAAAGCGGCTAAAATTTTATACAAACATCTAAATTTTATTTGAAAGATGTAAATTTGCGAAAAAATTAACGTGTTTTTGTAATAAATTAAGCAATGCGCCATAATAAATGCTTGTAAATAGTGCAAAAACAATGTATTATATAGTAAATAAGCTTTCGGAGGTTCGCAATGAAACGTTTGAACAACAGCACGCATTTTGACATTGATATGCCGCTTTACTTATTCAAAAAAGGCGAAAATTTTGAAAGCTATAAATTTTTAGGCGCACATATGCTAAACAACAACGGCAAAAGCGGCGTAATGTTTCGCGTTTTTGCGCCAAATGCCGCCGCTGTTTTTTTAGTGGGCACTTTTAACAATTGGTCGCAAGGCGCACACGAAATGAGCAATGTTCAAAACAGTGGCATTTTTGAGTGCTTTGTTGAAGATTTAGGCGAATTCGAAGCATATAAATACTGCATTTTAACAAAAGATGATACGCTTGTTTATAAGTCAGACCCATATGCGTTTCACACTGAAACACGCCCGTCTAACGCTAGCAAAGTTTACGATTTATCGGGCTATAAGTGGAACGACGCCGAGTGGCAGAAAAACAAAAACAAGAATATTACACTTGACAGACCCATAAATATATATGAACTGCACTTGGGCAGCTGGCGCACGCACGAAGACGGCGAGCCGTTCAGCTACCGCCTATTGGCAGATGAGATTATAGCCTATGTTAAAGACATGGGCTATACCCATGTTGAGCTAATGCCTGTTACCGAGTACCCCTTCGACGGAAGTTGGGGGTACCAAGTTACAGGCTATTTTGCACCTACAAGCCGTTTTGGCACACCGAAAGATTTTATGTATTTTGTGGACAAGTGCCACTGCGAGGGAATTGGCGTTATAGCCGACTGGGTGCCTGCACACTTCCCAAAAGATGAGTTTGGCCTTTATAAATTCGACGGCACCGATTGCTATGAGGACGAAAGCCCTTACAGAAAAGAGCATAAAGAGTGGGGCACAATGGTTTTCG
The DNA here is from genome assembly GCA_964369785.1 of uncultured Bacteroides sp. Classification (GTDB taxonomy): domain Bacteria; phylum Bacillota; class Clostridia; order Oscillospirales; family Ruminococcaceae; genus Ruthenibacterium. Next base: position 10,760 of record CAYJHA010000042.1, on the reverse strand, counting down.
ACTATGCAAAAAACGAAGTGCAGTGCTTTTTAATTTCCTCGGCAATATTTTGGCTTACCGAATACCACATAGACGGCCTGCGTGTAGACGCTGTTGCAAGTATGCTTTACCTAGACTACAACAGAAAACACGGCGAGTGGGCACAAAACAAATATGGCGACAACAAAAATTTAGAGGCTATTGCCTTTTTGCAAAAACTTAACACGCAAGTGTTTAAATACCACCCCGGCACACTTATGATAGCTGAGGAGAGCACGGCTTTCCCACTTGTTACATACCCTGTTTCCGACGGCGGCCTTGGCTTTAACTTCAAGTGGAACATGGGCTGGATGAACGACATGCTAAGCTACATGAGCACCGACCCGCTTTTCAGAAGCGGCAACCACAGGAAAGTTACTTTCAGCTTTATGTACGCATTTAGCGAGAACTTTATGCTACCTATAAGCCACGATGAAGTTGTGCACGGCAAGTGTAGCCTTATAAACAAAATGCCGGGCGAGTACGAAGAAAAATTTGCAAGTATGCGCCTATTTTATGCATACATGGCGGCACACCCGGGCAAAAAACTTTTGTTCATGGGGCAAGAGTTTGCCCAGTTTAATGAATGGACACAGGCAAAAGAGCTTGATTGGGGCCTGCTTGAATTTGACAGCCATAAAAACATGCAGCACTGTGTGCGTGAGATGAACAAACTATATTTAAACACGCCGGCATTCTGGGAAAACGACTTTACGTGGGACGGCTTTGAGTGGATAATAGCCGACGACGATATGCAAAGCGTTATATCATTTATTCGCCGCGACAAAAAGGGCGAAGAAGTTATAATTGTGTGCAATTTTACACCTGTTGAACACAGAGACTACAAAATAGGCGTAAAACGCGCCGGTGTTTATAAAGAGCTTTTTAATACAGACAGCATTGAATTCGGCGGAAAAAATGTAAGCAAAGAGAGCTTTTCGGCTAGGGCTAAAAAAGTGCCGATGCACGGGCAAGATTATTCTGTTTCTGTGCATATTGCGCCGCTAAGTGCAATATATATAAAAACACCGGCCGTTAAAAAAACGGCTGCCAATAAAAACGCGCCCGTAAAAACAGCGCCTAAAAAAGCACAGGTTAAGGCGACAACTAAAGGCAAAAAAGCGCCTAAAACAGTGTAGTTGTAAATTACAACTTAGCCAAACCGATGTAAAACGAACCCGGATTATATCGGCTTGGCTAGCCAAACCGTAACAAATTCAATGTAATTCAGCCTTATATTGCAAAAGTTTGGTTAGCTATAAAACAGTGCCCTTACCACAATAGTTAACCTTTGAAACAAACAACCACATGTTTCCCCTACAAATTCTTGCCCCTAATCCCTTCGTTTATAAACGGAGCAGTTGACAAAAACCGTCGCAAATTTTGTTTGCCAACTTCTCCTAAACGCAACACCTTTATTGCCGTTTTTAAGGGTTTTGCTTATAATAAATTCCCACATGCAAAAGCGGCAGAAGGAGACGTAAATGAAACAAGAATGTGTAGCAATGCTTCTTGCGGGAGGACAAGGTACGCGCCTGTATGCGCTTACAAACAAGCTTGCAAAACCGGCAGTTCCCTTCGGCGGCAAGTACAGAATTATTGACTTTCCGCTGTCTAACTGTGTAAACTCCGGCATAGACACAGTTGGAATTTTAACGCAGTATCAACCTTTATTGTTGAACGAGTACATAGGCAACGGCCAGCCGTGGGACCTTGACCGCTTGTATGGCGGCGTTCATGTACTTCCGCCTTACCAAAAATCAACAGGTAGCGACTGGTACAAAGGCACAGCCAATGCCATTTATCAAAATATCGATTTTATCGAAAGGTATGAGCCCGAGCATGTTCTCATTTTATCGGGAGACCATATCTATAAAATGGATTATAGCGAAATGCTTGAATACCACAAGCAAAAAGATGCCGACTGCACTATTGCTGTTATTAACGTGTCTATTCAAGAGGCAACACGCTTTGGAATTATGACGGCAGACGAAGACGGCACAATTACAAAATTTGAGGAAAAACCAAAGGCGCCGAAGTCAACGCTTGCGTCTATGGGCATTTATATATTTAAGTGGGACAAGTTGCGTAAATATTTAACAGAAGATGAAAGCGATAAAACATCGTCTAACGATTTCGGCAAAAATATTATACCTAACATGCTTAGTTCAAAGCAAAAAATGGTTGCGTGGGCGTTCGACGGGTATTGGAAAGACGTGGGCACAATAGACAGCCTGTGGGAAGCAAATATGGACTTGCTTAACCCAAACGTGCCGCTTGATGTATGGGACCCCGAGTTTAAAATTTACTCAAGAACGGCAGGCCGCCCGCCACATTACCTAAGTGCAAACTCTCATGTAGACAACTGCATGATTACAGAGGGCTGTGTTGTAAAAGGCAACGTATGCAACAGCATACTTTTTGCAGGCGTTAAAGTGGGTGAAAACGCTGTTATAGAAAGCTCTATTTTAATGCCGGGCGCAGTTGTTGAAGATGGCGCTGTAATTGAATACTCTATTGTTGCTGAAAATGCCGTTATAAAACAAAACGCCCATGTTGGCAACCGCCCTGAAAAAGTAGAGGACATTACAAAATGGGGTGTTGCAGTTGTTGGTGCCGATGTTACTATTGGCAAAAATGCAACAGTGTTGCCAAAGGCAATGGTTGAAATTAATGTAGGGGACGGTGAAGTACAATGCTAAATGTTACCGCTAATTCTTTGGGCATAGTTTTTGCCAATACATACGACTCGTTAGTTCCTGACCTTGTGCAAAAGCGCACAATGGCAAGCGTGCCGTTTGCCGGCAGGTATAGAATGATTGACTTTAGCCTTTCAGGCATGGTTAACGCAGGCATTGAAAACGTAGCTGTTCTTGTGAAAAGCAACTACTTTTCACTTATGGACCATTTGGGCAACGGCCGCGAGTGGGACCTTGCGCGAAAAAGGGGAGGCCTTACAATTGTTCCGCCGTTCTCACGCTTTACAAGCAAAGTGTACCACGGCAGAATTGAGGCTATTGCAGACATTTTGGGTTATTTAGAATCTCAAAAAGAAAAACACGTTATTATTAGCGACTGTAACATTGCAAGCAATATTGATTATGCTGATTTGATTAAAACACACACAAAAACAAATGCAGATGTTACAATTGTTTACGAAAAAACGGCTATACCCGAAAATTTGAAACAGCACAACCAAACGTTTAAAATTAACGGTGAGGGTAGAATTACCGAAATTCTTTTTAACGACTATAAAAACGGCGAACAGAATGTATCTATGAACGTTATTATAATGGGCCGTGAAGAGCTTATTATGATGGTTCGCAACGCTATGGTGCGCAACTTGAAGTCTTTCGAGCGTGATTTAATAGCGCCTGCACTGTCGCTTTTGAATGTGCAGGGGTACGAATACACTGGCTACTGCGCAAGAATTCACAACATGCAAAGCTATTTTGAAGAAAACATGAAGCTTATAAACCCTGATAATATATGCAAGCTTTTCCCTGAAGAGCGCCCTGTTTACACAAAAGTACGCGATGAAGCGCCCGTTCGCTTTGCAATTGACTCAAAGGCAACAAATTGCGTTATTGCAGACGGCTGCTTAATTGAGGGCACTGTTGAAAACTGTGTTTTATTTAGGGGCGTAACAATAAGCAAAGGTGCCGTTGTAAAAAATTGCGTTTTAATGCAGGGCACACAAGTTGCAGAAAACACAGAGCTTTCTTACGTTGTAACCGACAAAAATGTGCAAATTACTGAGGGCAAGAAATTGTGTGGAGATGAAAATTTCCCTGTTTTTGTTGAGAAAAATAAAATTGTCTAGGTAGTGCCGGGGCAACTAATGTAATATTTGCATTTTGTAATTTAATTGCGAAATGATTAGCACAAATTGGAGATTTTAATGGAACTATTTATACTCGGCGGCTTTTTAGGCTCCGGCAAAACAACGCTTTTGAACAAAATGCTCAGAGGGCTTGCCGCAAACGGGCACACCGTAGCAGTTATTGAAAACGAAATAGGCGACACAGGAATTGACCAAGCGCTTATAAATGATAGTGCCATGACAGTGACACCGCTTTTTGGCGGCTGTGTGTGCTGCCAAATTACGGGCGATTTAATGAGCTCTATTTTGCAAATTAGCGAGGAGATTAAACCTGACTATTTGCTTATAGAAATGACAGGGCTTGCATATATTGACCGCATACGTAAAATTCTTGATACATCGAGCAAATTTACGTTTAAGTTCAACATTATTTCAGTGGTGGACGGCCCGCGCTGGGACAGGCTTTTTAGAACAATGGCTCAGCTTTTAACAGGGCAAATAAGCGGTGCAAACCTAGTTGTAGTGAATAAAGTAGACCCTGAAAACCCACCCGAGAACGTTATAAATCAAGTGGCAAAAATTGCACAGCATGATAATATACGTGTGATTAATGTGGAAAAAGAGAGCGCCGAGGAAATTTATAACACTTTGAAAGAGGTGCTGAAATGAGCGATTTGCACAGCCACGAGCACCATGAGCACGGCGAGAATTGCACCTGTGGCTGTGGCGGAGAGCATGGGCAT